>DASRBM010000438.1:0-2226 GCA_035653635.1 Acidimicrobiales bacterium
TGGGCCCTGCAAGCACCGATCGACTGGCAGTGCCCGGAGGTCACACCGTGCGGGACGCTCCACATCGCCGACGGTGTGGACGCGATGACGCGGTACGCGGCCGAGATCGCGCAGCAGCTCGTCCGGCGCGTCCCTTCCTCATCCTCGGACAGATGACGACGTCCGACCCGAGCCGGTCGCCGGCCGGGACCGAGCAGGCATGGGCCTACACCCATGTGCCGCGTCGGGTGACCGGTGACGCCGGCGGCGCCGGCATCACGGGGGCCTGGTCGGAAGACGACAAGGAACACATGGCCGACCGACTCGAGGCCGAAGTGGAGCGCTTCGCGCCGGGGTTCCGAGCACGGGTGCTGCGCCGGCACGTGATGTCGCCGCAGGACCTCGAAGTGCACGACGCCAATCTGGTGGGCGGCGCCATCAACGGCGGCACCGCGTCGCTGCACCAGCAACTCGTGTTCCGACCGTTTCCGGGGCTCGGACGAGCCGAGACGCCGGTCGCCGGGCTCTACCTGGCGTCGGCCTCGGCGCATCCGGGCGGTGGGGTCCACGGCGCCTGCGGTGCCAACGCCGCCCGTGCCGCGCTCGGCCAGGGCCGGCTGGTGCGGCGACTCGTCACGGTGCCCGCGGTCCGTGCCGCTGCGCGGGCGACGCGGAAGCCGCCACCACTGCCGATCTGACTGCACCGCCGGTGTCGGCGGTGGGCTGCGGAACGCGGGGTATCGCGACCCGTCGGCTTCGACGCTTTCCGAGGATCCGGACAAGGTCGGCGCCGAACCGTGCGGTGCCGGCTACGCAGAGCGCTACAACGCAAGGACGTCGCGCAAGCGCCGTTGAACCGTCGGCTCCGGCTCGCTTCTTGTGGGCCTCAGGTGGGGAGGATCGACATGGCTTCACGCGGTTCGCGACGCATCGTGCTGCTCATCGCGTCGCTCACGACGTTCACGGCCGCAGCCTTGGCCGGTCTGGTGGTTCCACAAGCCGCCGACGCTTCGACGCCGGTGCAGATAACGACCACGTCGCTTCCGGGTGCCACCGTGGGGCAGCCCTATTCGGCCCAGATCCAGGTGACCGGCGGCACGCCTCCGTACAAGTACACACTCACCGACACGCCGGAATACCCGCTGCCGCCGGGGCTGTCGCTGGGCCTCACCACCGGGGTCATCTCGGGGACGGCCGGGACACCGCCGGTGAACCAACCGACGACCTACACGTTCATCGTGAACGTCTTCGACAACGGCGGCATCGACTCCAACCCGGCCCAGACTGAGCTCTCGATCACGCTGACGCCACCGGGATACGTTCCGCCGCCACCGCTCCAGATCACCACCACCTCGATACCCGACGCCACCTACAACACGGCGTACTCCTTCCAGATGCAGGCGACGGGTGGTACCGGTGGCTATGCGTGGGACGCGCAGAACCTGCCACAGGGATTCACGATGTCTCCGAGCGGAGTCATCTCCGGACAGAACCCGCTCCCTGAGCAGAGCTCGATCACGGTGACGGTGACCGACTCGGGCACCGTGTATTCCGACGTCGGGGTGCAGAGCTCGTCGCAACAGACCGTCACGAAGGGCTACACCTTCACGGTGACGTCCGGCTATCCGCAGCTCGATCCGACGCTGTTCGAGCTGTCGAGTGTGTTGGCCCAGGCGCAGACGTCGGCGTACCAGGTGATCGGCGAGGTCGACTACCTGCTCTCGCTGCTCACGTCGCCGACGGCGATCCTGGGTCTACTGAGCCAGATCGGCACCGAGCTCAACAACACCGTCTGCAGCCTGTACTGGCAATCGGGCCTCGGCGGGTTGCTCAACTCCCCCGGTCCGTACTGTCCTCCGCAGATACCCCTGCCATAGAGGCGCTTCGGCGAACGCGTCCACGTCGCGAAGTTGGTGTCGGAGAGGGGACTTGAACCCCTACGCCCTTGCGGGCACCAGCCCCTCAAGCTGGCGCGTCTGCCTATTCCGCCACTCCGACCAGTGTGCGGCGCCGTCTCCGGCGACGGGGGACGACTCTACCGCACCGCCTCGCGGTCGCAGTCGCCCTGGTCAGCCCCCCGGCCGCGTTGTCGTAGTGGTCGACGACAGCGGCCCCTCGGGCACCAGTTGGGCCCACTGCTCGGCGCTCCAGAACGGGCCGAGCCCACCGGAGTCGTCCCGCACCGAGGCCAGTGACGTGGTCCACACGAGCACCGTGGGTTCGGCGAACAGCGGCAGGCTCGGCATC
>DASRBM010000439.1:0-2501 GCA_035653635.1 Acidimicrobiales bacterium
GTAGCAGTCGACGAGGCCGGGGCCGGGTGCATCGCGGCGCGATCGCGTGGCACGCCGCGCATCGCGAACCGGCTGCTCCGACGGGTACGCGACTTCGTCGAGGTGCGGGCCGAGGGCGCCATCACCGCCGCGCTCGCGGACCAGGGGCTCGAGCTCTTCGGGGTGGACCACCTGGGGTTGGACAAGGTGGACCGGGCCATCCTCGAAGCTCTCTGCGTCCGCTTCGGCGGCCGGCCGGTCGGCCTGGTCACCCTGTCGCAGTGCGTCGGCGAGGAGCCGGACACCATCGAGGACGCCTACGAGCCGTTCCTCCTGCAGCAGGGCCTGCTCCAGCGCACGCCCCGAGGGCGGGTGGCCACGGCGAACGCCTACGAGCACCTGGGCCTGGCCGGCGCACCGGGCGCTCTGGGCCCCGACGCGCCCCGCCTCTGGTAACCGGGCACACCCGCAGGCCAGCGGACGTCCCGGGCCACCAGCCGGCCGGCGGGCGACCCCCGGCCCGCCAGGGTGGCACCGGCCGCCATCAGGCCTGGTCACGAGCACGCGTCATGCACCAGGAGGTCCGGCGGCCCTGGACTAAGGTCATTCGTTCGAACCCGAGCCTTGGAGCACGTCGCCGATGCACGCCCTCGCCGCCGTCCTGATAGCGGCCACGTCGAAGAGCAACACCTCCTCGGGTAGCAGCGCGATCTCGCTCATCTACATCCTGCTCATCGGGCTCGCGGCGTACTTCTTCTTCATCCGCCCCCGGTCGCGCCAGGCCCGCCAACAGCGCGAGACGCTGCAGGAGATCGGTCCCGGTGACGAGATCCTCACCGGTGCGGGGATCTTCGGCACGGTGCTCGACGTCGCCGCCGACCGGGTGACGATCGAGACCGCGCCCGGCACCCGCATCACGATCCTGCGCTCCACGATCGCGCGGCGCATCGAGCCGCAGGTGGCCGACGGGGTCCCCGACGCGTGGCACGACGAGGAACGCGAGGGCGTCGCCTGGGACGAGCACGACCACGAGCACGGCGACGAATACGACGAGCACGACCAGACCGGGTACGACGAAGGCGGGCACGAGGACGACGGCGAGGAAGGACACGGCGGGCACGGAGGAAGGGCGTGAGGAAGCGGCCACTCGTCATCAGCCTGGTGGTGTCGGTCCTGATCGCGGTCATCGCCCTGGCCGCCACCTTGGGATCGGGCTGGTCGCCGAAGCTGGGACTCGACCTGGCCGGCGGGTCCGAGGTCGTGTACCAGCCGGCCCACAAGATCAGCACCGCCCAGATGAACAACACGATCAACATCATCCGGAACCGGGTGGACGCCACCGGGGTGTCGGGTGCCACGGTCGACTCCCAGGGCGGCAACGTGGTGGTGCAGCTGCCCGGCATCCGCAACCCGCAGGCGGTCATCAACCTCATCGGTGAGACGGCCCAGCTCCAGTTCCGCCCGGTGCTCTGCCTGGCCGGGGGCTACACCCCGGCCAAGGGCGCCACCCCGCCGACGACGGTGCCTTCGAACTGCTCCAGTCCGCAGTACCAGCAGACCGCGGCGAACCTGAACGTCAATGCCACGACCCAGGCGCCGAGCAACAACGTGCCGGCCGACCCCGCGCTCGCCGCCTATCCGAGCAGCACGCCCGAGTACAACGACAGCCACGCCGACTCGAACGTGCTCGTCCCGGCCTCGCCGGACTCGGGTCAGGCCGGTCTGCGCTACCTGCTCGGCCCGACCGGCGTCCTCGGTACCGCAGTGGCGCCCGGCTCGGCTCAGGCAGTGCTCAACGGTTCGAGCTGGGTGGTCGACGTGAGCCTCACGGGCAAGGGTGCGACGGCGTGGGACGCCCTGGCCCAGCAGCAGTTCCACGCCTACATCGCCATCGACCTCGACGGCCTCGTCCAGTCGGCTCCGTTGACACAGCCGTCGCAGAGCTCGTTCACATCGTTCCAGGGCAAGATCCAGATCAGCGGCAACTTCACCCAGGCCACGGCCCAGAACCTGGCGCTCGTGCTCAATTACGGTGCCCTGCCCGTCCAGCTGCACCGCATCGACCAGACGACGGTGTCACCGACGCTCGGCAAGTCGTCGCTCAAGGCCGGATTGCTGGCCGGCCTCGGCGGTCTGCTCCTCGTGCTGCTGTACACGATCTTCTACTACCGGGCCCTCGGCATCGTGGTGTTCTCCGGGCTGCTGCTCACGGCCGGCCTGCTGTGGGCCATCGTCTCCGCCCTCGGCCATACCTCGTTGAACGTGACGCTCGACCTGGCCGGTGTGACCGGTCTCATCGTGTCGGTCGGTATCACCGTCGACTCGTACATCGTCTACTTCGAGCGGCTCAAGGACGAGGCGCGAGCGGGGCGTTCCGTGCGCACGAGCGTCGACAAGAGCTTCCGGGGCGCCTTCCGCACCGTCCTCGCCGCCGACCTGGTGTCGCTCGCCGCGGCGGTCATCCTGTGGCTGCTGTCGGTGGGCACGGTGCGGGGCTTCGCCTTCTTCCTCGGCCTGTCGAC
>DASRBM010000440.1:0-2101 GCA_035653635.1 Acidimicrobiales bacterium
TTGGGGGGCGGCTGACCGGCGAGAGCCTGAAGCATCTTGGCGACGGTGCCCTCGTCGAACCGCTTCAGGGAGATCCGGTCGACCTGGCGGGCCCGCACCATGCGCTCCAGGGCCGAGGCGAGCGGGCGCGACACCTCGAGCTCCACGTCGCGGTAGGTGCCGACGCCGAGCACGCGCATGTTGGGCATGAGCGCCGCCATGTGCTCGATGAGCAGGAGCGTCGGCTCGTCGGCCCAGTGGACGTCGTCCATGACGAGCATCAGGGGGAACCGCGCCGATCCGCGCCCCACGAACGAGCCCACGGCGTTGAACATGAAGCGACGCTGCTGTTCGGGTGGGAGCTCGAGCGGCGCACCGATGTCGGGGAAGCGGCGCCGGAGCTCGGGGACGAGGCGTGCGACCTCGGGAGCGTCGTCGCCGAGGTCCTCGCGCACGATGTCGGGCGGCATGATGCTGAGCGCCTGTTCGAGCATCTCGACGAAGGGCGAGAACGGGACGGTCCCCTCCGACTCGTAGCAGCGTCCGAACACGGCGAACGCGCCCCGGTGCTCGGCCTCGGCGATGAGCTGCTTGACGAGTGTGGTCTTGCCGACGCCGGGCTCGCCGCCCACGAGGACCAGGCCGCCGCGTCCTTCGAGTGCGGCGTCGAGCTTGGCCCGGAGCAGGGCGAGCTCGTGCTCGCGACCAACGAAGACCTGTTCGGGGACCGGACTGGTCTCGCGGACCCAGACGACGTCCCACAGCCGCCACGGCTGGGGAAAGCCCTTCAACTCGAACTCGCCTGCGTCGCGGAAGGTGACGTCGGGCACCGTGCCGGCGAGCTGTCGCGTCACGTCCGACACGAGGATCTGGCGCCCCGATGCGGCGCCGCACACCCGCGCCGCGGCGTGCACGGCCTCGCCCGACAGCTGGCCGTCCTGCCAGGCCACCTCTCCCGTGTTGAGGCCGATCCGCACGTTGAGCGGCGGGCCGGACCGGGCCCGGTTGAAGGTGTCGAGGGCCTTCTGGATGCCGATCGCACAGGCGAGGGCGCGGCGGGTCGACACGAACACGGCGAGAAATCCGTCGCCCAGGGCCGCCTTCTGGTCCTGACCCTGGTTCGCCTCGATCTGCTCGCGCACGACGTCGTCGTGTCGGAGGAGCAGGGCGTCCACCTCGGCGTCTCCGAGTGTCGTCCGCAGCGCCGTCGAGCCCTCGATGTCCGTGAACATGATCGTCACGGGACCTTCGGGCAGCCCACCAAACTCGCCCACGGGACGAGGTTACCCCTGCCCCCCACCGTCGCCGTGCCCCGGGCGTGGCCGGAGAGCCACGCGAGCGACCGTTTCGGCAGAGCAGACTTGCCGTCGTGGCGCCTGTGCTCTGCCCCGTCCTCGTCGGACGGCAACAGGAGTTTGAGCGGCTCTGCGAAGCCCTGGTGGACGCGCGCCGTGGGCGCGGGGTCTGCGCCGTCCTCGTCGGCGAGCCCGGGATCGGCAAGAGCCGGCTCGCGCGCGAATTGATCGCCGGAGCGGAGGAGCGCGGCATGACCGTCCTCACCGGCCGGGCCGTGCCGGGCGCCGGCACTGCCGCCTACCGGCCGGTGGCCGAGGTCGCGCTGCAGGCGTCACGCCGGTGCGGGCTGCCTTCGGACCCCGCCTTCGCTCCCTTCCGGCGGGCCCTGACCGGCATCGTGCCCGGCGTGGAGGCGGAGGGCCCGGCGAGCGAGCCGTCACCCGCCGTGCGGGGCGAGGCCGTCGTCCGGCTCATCACCGCGTGCGCGCCGGACGGTGCGCTCGTCGTGCTCGAGGATCTCCACTGGGCGGATCCCGACACCGTCGCCCTCGTCGAGTACCTGACCGACAACCTGACCCGCGAACCGATCCTGGTCGTGCTCACCGTGCGCGACGAGCCCGTCTCTCCGGCCCTCGATCTGGTCCGCCGGCAGCGCGGGCGTCCGGGGATCGTCCAGTTCGACCTGGCGCGCCTCAGCGCCGACGAAGTGGCCGACATGGTCCGCGCCTGTGACGAGGACGCGCCCGCCGACGTCGTCGCCCGTGTGCAGCACGCGGCGGAGGGGGTGCCGCTGCTCGCCGAGGAGCTCCTGGCCGCGCCCGGCCTG
>DASRBM010000441.1:0-2850 GCA_035653635.1 Acidimicrobiales bacterium
ATGCCTGCACCGCCGCCGCCGTACGCCTCGGGGATGCACAAGCTGAGCAACCCGGCGTCGCGGAACGCCTCGAAGAGGTCGGCCGGGTACTCGCCCGTGCTGTCGATGGCGCGGGCGCGGGGCTTCACCTTGTCCTGGGCCAGCCGGCGCACCACGCGCTGGAGCTCGAGTAGTTCGGCGGAGAGTTCGAAGTCCACGAAACGCAGGCTATCCGAGCAGCGGCGCCACTCTCCGTGCCCGGACGGCGCGGTAGGGTCGAGCGATGTCCGACACGTCGCCGCACGCGCCTGCCGCGACGGCGAGCTCCCCGGCAGGCGAGCACGCCGCCACCATCTCGGTGCGCGATCTGACCCGGCGCTTCGGTGAGTTCGAGGCGGTGCGCGGCGTCACCTTCGACGTGGCTGCGGGCGAGACGTTCGGCTTCCTCGGGCCCAACGGCGCCGGCAAGTCCACCACCATCTCCATGCTCTGCACCCTGCTCACACCCACGTCGGGCCGGGCCAGCGTGGCCGGCTACGACGTCGCCACCGAGCGGGCCGAGGTCCGCAAGCGGATCGGGCTGGTGTTCCAGGACACCACCCTCGACGACTACCTGACGGCCGAGGAGAACCTGCGCTTCCACGCCGAGCTCTACGGCGTGCCCCGCCACCAGGCACAGCAGCGCCTGCAGGCGGTGCTCGAGATGGTCGGGTTGTGGGAGCGGCGGACGTCGCTCGTGAAGACCTTCTCCGGCGGCATGAAACGCCGCCTCGAGATCGCCCGGGGCCTGCTCCACTCCCCCCGGGTGCTGTTCCTCGACGAACCGACGGTCGGCCTCGACCCCCAGACGCGCTCGCACATCTGGAGCTACATCAACGAGCTGCGCCGCCGCGAGGCCATCACCATGTTCCTCACCACCCACTACATGGACGAGGCCGAGCACTGCGACCGCATCGCCATCATCGACGAGGGCCGCATCGTCGTGGTCGACACCCCCGAGGCGCTCAAGGCCAGCGTGGGCCGGGACCGGGTCCAGCTGCACACGGCCGACAACGACGAGGCGGCTGCCCGCCTGCGCGACCGGTTCGGTCTGGAGCCGACCATGAGCGAGGGCGGCATCACCGTCTACGTCGCCGGCGGCGAGGCGTTCATCCCCCGGCTCTTCGCCGAGCTCGGCGTGTCGATCTCGTCGGTGAACATCGCCCGGCCCACTCTCGACGACGTCTTCATGAACTACACCGGCCGCACCATCCGCGACGCAGAGGCCTCGGCCAGCGACCGCATGGCGGCCATGCCGTGGTTCCGGGCCCAGCGGCGGCGATGAGCGAGCTCCGACAGGCCCCCGGCGAGGTGGGTGACGACGCCGGCGGGGGCGCGCCGGACGCCCGCGGCCGGCACCCGCTCGCCGCCCCGGCCGAGGTGCGCGTGGCCGGCGGCCGCTGGCGCGACGACCTGCGGGCCGTGCAGGTGGTGTGGCGCCGGGAGCTCATCCGCTTCGGCCGCAACCGCCTGCGCATCGTCACGTCGCTGGTGCAACCCGTGCTCTTCCTCTTCGTCCTCGGCACGGGACTGTCGTCGCTCGTGGCGAAGGGGGTGCCGGCAGGCAGCGGCGTCAGCTTCCGCACCTTCATGTTCCCGGGCGTCGTGGCCATGACGGTGTTGTTCACGTCGATCTTCTCGGCGGTGTCCATCGTGTGGGACCGGGAGTTCGGGTTCCTGCGCGAGATGCTGGTGGCGCCGGTGCGCAGGGGCGCCCTGGTGGCGGGCAAGTGCGCCGGCGGCGCCACCGTGGCCACGCTGCAGGCGCTCATCATGCTCGTGCTGTGCGGGCTCGTCGGCGTGCCCTACTCGCCCGTGCTCCTGCTCACCCTGGCCGGTGAGATGCTGCTCGCGGCGGTGGCCGTCACCGCCCTCGGCACCGCGCTGGCGTCGCGCATGGCCCAGGTCGAGTCCTTCCAGGTGGTCATGCAGTTCGTGGTGCTGCCGCTGTTCTTCCTCTCCGGCGCGCTCTTCCCGTTGCGGGCACTACCGGCGTGGTTGAGCGTGCTCACCCGCCTCGACCCGCTCGCCTACATCGTCGACCCGATGCGCCGGGCCGTGTTCGCCCACGTCCACACGACCCCTGCCGTCACCCGCGTCTTCGGCGCCACCATGACGTGGGGCTCCTACCACCTGCCCATCTGGCTGGAGCTCCTGCTGACCGCGGCGTTCGCCCTCCTCATGCTGGTGCTGGCGGTGGCGAATTTCTCCAAGTCCGACTGACGCTCAGGCGGAGAGCAGGTCGCGCCGCCGGAACACGGCGAGCGCGGCCGACGCCGCCACCACACCGACCACGCCCATGCCCACGGCCGACACCGTGTCGAAGGGCTGTGCCGGCACCAGGCCGATGTGGCGGTACGGGGTCAGGTCGACGACCCAGGCGGGGAGGCGGAACAGGGAGCCCACCACGTACCACAGGAAGGCCACGCTCACGAGGCCGTAGGACACGGCCGAAGCCGCCCGCGGCACCACCGCGTAGGCGAGGGCGGCGAGGCCGAGGAAGAGGACGGCCGTCGGCGCGCAGTTGGCACCGGCCAGCAGCATGCCCGGGAGCGACACGGCGACCCCCTGGGAGGCAGCCCCGGCCCAGGTGCACAGTCCGGTCAGCACCGACAGCGACGCGACGCCGCCGCCGGCCACGACCAGGCGGCCGAGGAGCCAGCGCCCGCGCCCGACCGGCTGCGCCAGCACCGTCTCGAGCCGCTGTTGGGCCTCCTCCTCGCGGGCGGCGCCCACCTGGCTGCAGGCGAAGTAGCTCGCGGCGAGGACGAAGACGATGAAGACGAAGGACAGGTAGCCCGAAGGCGTGGTCAGGGCGCCGGTGCCGAACTT
>DASRBM010000442.1:0-3991 GCA_035653635.1 Acidimicrobiales bacterium
CACATCCGGCACATCGCGGCCGCCGGCATCCCGGGATTCACCCAGATCACCCCGTACGTGCACGAAGGGGAAGGCGACCCCCGCTTCCTGCACCTCTACGAGTTCGACTCCGACGACCCCGAAGCGACGTTCGCCTCGATGCCGGGCCTGGTGGCCCCCCGGCTCGGCGGCCAGGACAGCCTCGCGTTCGAAGAGTGGGCCGATCTCCGCGCCGCGGGCGGCTACACGGTCTACGTCAACACCTTCGCCCTCCTCGGCGCGCGCGACGTGGACGACTAGCCGCCGTCCCGAGCGCCCTCTTTCACCCACGACCGAACCACAGCTGGAGAGATCCATGTCCTTCGTCCTCGTCGACCGTCCCCGACCGCACGTCGCCCTCGTCACCCTCAACCGCCCCGAGCGCATGAACGCCATGGCCTTCGACGTCATGATCCCCCTGCGCCAGACGCTCGAGGAGGTAGGCCGCGACAACGACGTCCGCGTGGTGGTGCTCACCGGTGCCGGTCGCGGCTTCTGCTCAGGCGCCGATCTCGAGGACCCGGGCCACATCCCCCACATCGAGGGACTCACGCTGCCGACGATCGCCCTGCGCTCGATGGAGCTGCTCGACGACGTCATCCGCCAGGTCCGCGCCATGCACCAGCCGGTGATCGCGGCCGTGAACGGGCCCGCCATCGGAGGCGGCTTCTGCCTGGCCATGGCGGCGGACATCCGCATCGCGGCCGACGACGCGCTGTTCCGCGCCGCGGGCATCAACAACGGGCTCACCTCGACCGAGCTCGGCATCAGCTATCTGCTGCCCCGGGCCATCGGGTCGTCGCGGGCGTACGAGATCATGCTGACCGGTCGCGACGTGGATGCGGCGGAGGCGGACCGGATCGGTCTGGTCTCGCGGGTGGTGGAACCCGAAGCGCTGCTCGACGCGTCCTACGAGGTGGCCGAGCGCATGATCGCTCTCAGTCGAGCCGGGGTGGAGCTCACCAAACGCCTGTTGCACGCGAGCCTCGACGCGGCAAGCCTCGCCGCGCACATGGACCACGAGGGCGTGGCCCAGCTCTACGTCCGGCTCACCACCCAGAACTTCGAGGAGGCCATCCGGGCGCGCAAGGAGAAGCGCGACCCGGTGTTCCGGGACTGACCCCCGACGCGGTCGCGGCAGGTCGGAGCCGGTCGCACGGGCACCGGGGTCCGGCGTCGCGGCCCCGGCGCCCGCGCCAACCGTGGGATGATCGGCTCGGGCACGCAGCGGCCGGGGGACCGCCCTCGTCGACGGGCGGCGGCGCAGGCGTGCCGGGGAAAGGGGCGCAGCATGCGGGTTCCGCTCACCGTCGGGGACTTCCTGGAGCGAGCCGCCCTGGTGGCGGGCGACCGGATCGCCATCGTCGACGAGCCGGGGACGGCCGGATCGCTCGGGAGCGTCACCTATCGCGAGATGCACGACCGGGCCCGGGGGATGGCGCTCGCTCTCGACGAGCTCGGTGTCGGCTTCGGCGAACGGGTCGCCATCGTGAGCCCCAACTCGGGCCGCTTCCTCACCGCCTTCTTCGGGGTGAGCGGCTTCGGCCGGGTGCTCGTGCCCATCAACTTCCGGCTGAACGCGGACGAGGTGTCCTACATCGTGGAGCACTCGGGCGCCTCGGTGCTCCTCGTGGACCCCGAGCTCGACGCCGACCTGGCCGGCGTCGACGCCAAGGTGCGCCTGCTGCTCGACGGCACCGCCGACGCCGAGCTGTTCCGGCCGGCGCCGCCGGACGCCCAGCCGGCGCGATGGGAGCCCGACGAGGACGCCACCTGCTCCATCAACTACACGTCGGGCACGACGGCGCGGCCGAAGGGCGTGCAGCTCACGCACCGCAACTGCTGGCTCAACGCCACCGTATTCGGCTGGCACACCACCGTCACCGACCGCGACACCCTGCTGCACACGCTGCCCATGTTCCACTGCAACGGCTGGGGGATGCCCTACGGGATGACGGCCATGGGCGGCAAGCACGTCGTGCTGCGCAAGGTCGACGGCGAGGAGATCCTCCGGCGCGTCGAGGAGCACGGCGTGACGCTGCTGTGCGGTGCCCCTGCCGTGGTCGCCGCCATCCTGAGCGCGGCCCAGGCCCGGGCCGAAGCCGGCCGGCCCGTCCCCGGGCGCGACCGCGTGCGCATGGTTGTGGCCGGTGCGCCGCCACCGTCGAAGACCATCGAGCGGATCGAGACCGAGCTCGGGTGGGAGTTCATCCAGATCTACGGCCTCACCGAGACGGCTCCCCTGCTCACCGTGAACCGACGGCCGCCGGAATGGGACGACCTCCCCGCGGCCGAGCGAGCATCGCTGCTCTGCCGGGCCGGGGTGCCCGCCGTCGGTGTGCGCATGGCCGTGGACGAGGAAGGCGAGGTGCTGGCCCGTTCCAACCACGTGTTCGAGGGGTACTGGGCCCAGCCCGAGGAGACGGCGAAGGCGCTCGAGGGGGGCTGGTTCCACACCGGTGACGGGGGTCGTCTCGACGGTGCCTACACCGTGATCTCCGACCGCAAGAAGGACGTCATCATCACGGGCGGCGAGAACGTGTCGTCGATCGAGGTCGAGGACGTGCTCTACCAGCACGCGGCCGTGGCCGAGTGCGCCGTGATCGGCGTGCCCGACGACAAATGGGGCGAGACCATCAAGGCCCTCGTCGTCCTGAAGCCCGACTCCGCCGCCACCGAGGAAGAGATCATCGGGTTCTGCCGGTCGCGCATGGCGCACTTCAAGTGCCCGACGTCGGTCGAGTTCCGGGACTCGCTGGTGCGGACGGCCACCGGCAAGCTCCAGAAGTACAAGCTGCGCCAGCCCTTCTGGGAGGGCCGCGACCGAGCCGTGAACTAGCGCCGCACCGCCTTCTCCCTCGTTGACAGAGACTGACACCCGTGTCAGGCTCTGGCCGGGTGCAGCAGGGCACCCGTGGTGGCACCGGGGCGGCACTGGTGCCACGGGGCGGAGGTGGATGCCATGCGGTTCCGCAGACGCGCGGCGTGGGGTGCATCGTCGATCGGGATCGTGGCTCTGGCCGTCATGGCCTGGGGCGGCGTGTCCCTGGCGGCGAGCGGCGGTGGGTACAACCCCGACCAGAACGACTGTCCCTGGAATTCGGGGGCGTGGAACACTCCCCCGAACACGGTCACACCTGGATGCCACAACTTCGCCGCGAACGTCGAGACCGGCAACACGACGAACGGCGACCCGAACTCGAACAACACGCGCTTCGCCGAGTTCGGTATCGACGAGCTGCCGAACAACCCGGGCAATCCGAGCTTCGGCTTCGAGGAGAACGTGGGAGACCCCGGCACGCCTGACTCACCGCATTCAGGATGCCTGGCCGCCAATACCGACGGCACCGGCGGCGGCACCGGCGTGGGTTGCGGTGACAACCCGAACGGCGCGGGCTTCTCCTCCACCTGGGACTACTACTTCATCTACTGCCCGGTTATGGCAGCGCTCCCCGTCGGCTCGACGCCCGACGCGGTGGGCACCGCAACCATGGGCGCGGTCACCGGCCCGGCGCTCTACCAGTGCTCGGAGCCGTACGCCCAGCCGACCCTCACCGTCGACAAGGGGACGCAGACGGCCCTCGACCAGATCCTGACCCAGGGCCTTCTCGTCTACATCGGTGCCGTCGACAATCTCGACAACGGCGAGCACGACGGCTTCTCGGGCAACAACAACACCGACGGTGCGCTCAACGGCTCCTCGGACGGCGGCGGCGCGGTGCTGAGCCTCACCCCGCAGAGCGCTGCCGACTCGCCGACCGCCGCGCACCCCGAGGGACTACTCAACGCATCCGAAGGTGAGTGCGCCGACAGCATCTGCTTCGAGGCCACCACCCAGCAGCAGACCGTCTACTACGGCTGCACCACGAGCACGTCGTCGGGTGCCTACAACGGCACGAGCGGAGCCAACAGCCCGCAGAACAACGCGGCGGACGACCAGTGCACGACGAGCCAGCAGTCCACCAACGCCTAC
>DASRBM010000443.1:0-2245 GCA_035653635.1 Acidimicrobiales bacterium
GCGGCTTCTATGTCGTCGCAGATGGCTTCACTCGGCTGGGCATGGCCGGGCTCGTGGACGAGCACCGGGGCCGCAAGGGGCCGGTGAAGCTGACCGAAGAGGTCGTCACGTTCGTGCGGAACGCGTCGAAGAGCACGTCGACCCCCTCTCTCGTGTCGTCGGTGGAGCAGCAGTTCGGCATCTCCGTGCACCGGCGGACGATCGAGCGCATCCGGCACCGATGAGGGAGTTCTTTCCGATCGGCGAGGAATCCCAGGGGGATTACGAGAGCCTGCGCAGCGCAGTGCTGGCGGGCACGCCGCTTCTCGGCGCGCTCTCGGCCCGCTTCGAGCGCGGTGGGCTTGTCGCCCTCATCACGTCGCCCCAGCCGGTGTCGGCACCCTGTTTCGTCGCAGAGCTCGTGGGGGCGAGCAGACCGGCGTGGACCCCCTATGCCGATCCTCGCGACGAGGCGATGGCCGAGTGCTACGGCCTGCTCCTCGATTCCTTCGCCGTCCCGATGAGCCTGACGAGCAAGGAGGCATGATCGTGCGAGCAGCTATCTACGCCCGGGTGTCCTCGGACGCCCAGGCCGAGCGGGGGACGATCGCCTCGCAGATCGAGGCACTCGAACAGAAGGTGGCCAGCGAGGGTGACGTGCTCGTCTGTCGCTTCGTCGACGACGGCTACTCCGGTGCCCGGCTCGACCGCCCCGGCCTCGACGCGCTGCGCGACCAGGCCGAGGCCGGCACCTTCGAACGGGTGTGGTGCCTCACGCCCGACCGTCTGGCTCGCAACTTCGCCTACCAGATGCTGGTCATCGACGAGCTCGCCCGGCTCGGTGTCGACCTGCGCTTCGTCGACGCGCCGCCCATCGAGAACGACCCCCAGGCACGCCTGCTGGTGCAGATGCAGGGGGTTATCGCCGAGTACGAGAGGGCCCATTCCGCCGAGCGCCAGCGCCGGGGCAAGCTCTACAAGGTGCGAGCCGGTGAGGCCATCTTCACGAAGGTCCCCTACGGCTACCGGCACGTGGCGCGTAGCGACGCTGGCCCTGCGCACCTGGAGATCTACGAGCCCGAGGCCGAGGTGGTGCGGCGGATCTTCGACGACTACATCGCGGGCGGCTATTCGATCCGTGAGATCACGAGACGACTGTACGCGGACGGCGTCAAGAGCCCGAAGGGTCGGCCGTTGTGGTCGAGTGGGACGCTCGGTCCGCTCCTGCGCAACTCGACCTATGCCGGCACGGCCTACTGGTATCGCCGCGAGACGGTTCCGGCGACGTCCCCGGGGGCCAAGCCCAAGCGACGCATGCGACCGAGCGAGGACTGGATCGCCGTTCCCACGCCGGCGATCATCTCGACCGAGACCTTCGAGGCCGCCCGGCGTCGCTGCGAGCACAACCAGTCCTTCAGCGCCCGCCGGGCACCCTCGGACCGCTGGCTGCTGCGCGGGCTGGTGACGTGCGGGCCGTGCGGCATCAAGTGCACCTGCGTGCGTGCCCCCACGAGTCGCGGCGGGCACAATCACTACTACTCCTGCGCCTATCACAACGAGCTGCGCGCCGGGCCGGGGCGGCGCTGTCGCGAACGGCAGATCCGCGCCGACGAGCTCGACGCCTTCGTCTTCGGGCAGGTGCGAGAAGCGCTGCTGCGCCCCGAGCTGCTCACCGCCGGCGAGTCCGCCGTCGTGAGCCGTGAGCCCCTTCCCGACGACGAGCTGCTCGCCACCCAGCTCGCTCGACTGGAGCGTCAGGTTGTCACCACCGAGGTCGAAGACCGTCGCCTTCTTGACTGCTACCAGGCCGGGATGATCGAGCTTGCGGAGCTCACCCGGCGCATGGACGAAGTGAAGACCCGTCGTGGTCACCTCGTCGATCAGCGCGACCAGCTGGTGGCCGCCCGCAGCGAGCTCGCCAGCGAGAATCGCCTGCGAGCCCGGGTGCAGGACTTCGCCGACAGGGTGGCCGCAGGGATCGACGCTCTCGACTTCTCCGGGCGCCAGCGTCTTCTCCGCCTCGTCGTCGAGCGCGTCCGGGTCACCGGCTGGCGTGTCGAGATCCATCTCCGGATCCCGCTCGATCAGCCACCTCCACCTGAGCAAACGAAGCCCTCGGCGCGACCCCGGTCACCTCGTCCCAGAGCCCGCCGTCAAGCCGGCACGGCAGGCTCCAAGGAGGTGTCAAGCAAAGACGGTTTGCGTTCGGTTAGTGGGCACCGTGCGCGACCAGTTCCTCGTCGAGGTGGCCCATAGCACCATCACC
>DASRBM010000444.1:0-8207 GCA_035653635.1 Acidimicrobiales bacterium
CCTGCTCGCCATCATGGTCTCGACCTCGTACCTCGTCGGTACCGTCCTCGGCCAGGCGTCGAGCGCCCGTCAGCGGGTCTCGGCCACGGGATTGGCGGAGCAGTGGCTCGAGACGCTCGCCAACGATCCGCTCACGACGCTCCAGGCCGATATGAACCAGACGGTGACCCTGTCACAGGCGACCGTCGCCGGGGTCGCCTACACCGTGAAGGCCTATCTCGACTGGTCCGGTGACGGCCTCGCGCCGAGCCTGTGCAAGACGGGCAGCCCACCCCAGGTCATCAGAGCCACGGTCACCGTCGCCTGGGAGGTCACGAACACCCTCTCCGAGACGACCGTCATAAACCCGCCGTACGGGACCGCGGTACCGACCGACGGCTACATCTCCGTGCAGATCGTGGGCGCCGACGGAGCCGACCCGCCGGCCGGTGTCACCCAGGTCCCCGTGCAGATCAACGATGGCCCTGGAGGAGCCCAGGAGACGTACGTGCCCGACACGAACGGTTGCGTCTACCGTCAGGACGCGCCGGGGACGTACACGGTGCAGCTCGGCTCGCCGAACGGCGGCCCGCAATTCGTCGACTGGCAGGAGGCGCTCACCCCTTCGTCGTCGGCGACCGTCGTCGCCGGGCTCACCTCGTTCACGACGTTCCACTTCGACCAGGCGAGCGTCGTGCAATTCGGGTCGAGCGGCTCCCCGACGATCGCCACCGGCATGCCCATCTCGGTGGGCAACGCCCAACTCACCCCGATTCCGTGGTCCACCGTGGTCGCCGCCGGCTCCCACGCCACGTCGGACCCGCTGTTCCCCTATCCCTCGGGATACTCGGTCTGGTACGGCGACTGTCTGGCCGAGGAGCCGGCTTCGCCGACGGTCATCACGACGGCGGCGGGGACCGCCACGACGGCGACCATCGGGGGGCTGTCGACGCTGCAGATGGCGGTGACCAACTCGTCGACCGGCCAGCCGATGTCCGGGGCGACGGCAACCGCCACGGTCAACGACTCGGCGAACGGGTGCGCGGCCGACGTGTTCGGGTTGACCGCGTCCGACGCGAGTGGGAACAGCATCACCGCGCTGCCGGCGGAGACCTACTCCGTCGTCGTGACCGACCCGGCCGACAACGCCACGACCACCGTAGCCCTGCAGGTCACGAGCTCCGGTGTGACCGTGGGCGCCACCACCTATCCCGACGGCACGCCCGTGCCGGTGAGCGTCGGATGAGACCGCGCCGCGCCGTGTTCGACGAATCGGGCGTGTCGCTCATGGAGATGCTCGTCATCTGCGGGCTCATGGCCATCGCCATGGCCGTGTCCGTGCCGGCCGTCATGGCCTTCTACGGAGAGAGCAGTGACGTCCAGCAGACCTACAGCGTCGTGGACCAGGTCATCCCGGCTACCGAGACGATCCCGCGCTACCTCCGCGAGGCGGTGCAGCCGTCGGCCACGGCCGCCCCCTTCAGCGCGGCCAACGGCACGTCCGCCACCTTCTACGCCGACACCGGGAGCAGCACGGGGCCCGAGCTCATGACGGCGCAGCTCACGGGATCAGGTTCCTCGGCCAAGTTCACCCTTACCGCCATCGCGGCCGATGCCAACAGCTGTCCCATGACGGGGTCCACCGGCTCGTCGTGCACGTATCTGCACGGGGAGACGCACATCCTCATCACGATCCAGCACGTGACCAACGGCGCCACCCCCGTGTTCACCTACACGCTGCAGGGGGGCACCACCACGAACACGCCCACAGCAGCCCAGCTGAGCCAGATCAAAGCCGTCATGGTGAACATCCAGGCGCAGCTCAACCCGGGGAACACGTCGGGGTTCTCCACGCTCGTCTACCTCCTGTCTCCCGGCTACGAGGCGTGGGTCGGATGACGCGACGTCGGTGCGGCGAAGCCGGACAGGCGCTCGTCCTCGTGCTCGGTCTCGCCCTCATCTTCTGCGTCGGAGGGGTGGCCCTCGCCACGAACGTCACCCAGCAGGAGCCGATCGTCGAGCAGGATCTCATCAAGCACGCCGCCTATCGGGCCATGGTGGCGGGCCTCGACGAGTACCTGTATGCCATGAACGCGAACTCCGACTACGTGACGTGCAACGCCTCGAATCAGGGCTCCGGGTTCTGCACCAACCTGACCTTCTCGCAGTGGGTGCCGGTGGCGACGGCGACCGTCAACAGCCCGCCGTCGTGGTACATCGACAGCAACCCGTCAGTGAACACGACGACCGGCGCGGTGTCCATGTCGGTCGTGGGTGCAGCGGGGTACAACGGGCAGTACCAGTACCAGACCGGCACCCTCGTCCTCACCCCACTCAACAACTTCCTGCTGAATGTCCTGTGGTTGAACTACGACCAGATCGACCCGGCGGTCATCTCCCCGAGCCACCCGCCGAACTGCAACTACTACTGGCGATCGGGCCTGGGCTCCAACTGCGCGGCGGTGAACCTGGTCACCGGGGACACGCTCAGCGGCAACGTGTACATGAACGACTCCGTGTTCGTCTGCGGCAATCCTTCGTTCATCAATCTGACGACGGCGGACCCGAACAACTACTACGTGGCGACGTGCAGCTCGAACCCGACGTTCTCGGGCTCGAAGACGAAGGGTGCAGCCGTCGAGGCGATTCCGAGCGACGACAGCCAGTTGGCGACGGTCGCCGCCCAGGGCGGGTGCCTCTACGAAGGGCCGACGACGATCACCTTGACCGGTGCGACCATGAGCGTGACGAGCCCGGACACGCCCACCGGCCCGCCACTGCACGGGAGCGCGCCGGCCAACGACGCTCTCAACCTGGCGGCCAACAAGAACGTCTGCATGCCCTCGTCGCAGGGCGGATCCGTGGCCCTGCCCTCCAACGGCGTCGTCTTCGTGGAGAACTGCCTCAGTCAGAACTCCAGCTGCACCGCGCACAACGCCTACAACCCGATGGCCGGCTACGACGAGACGGGGGCATCGGGCCCGACCTACGGCGACGCCATCGTGCAGGGGACGGTGACGGGGCCGCTCACCATCGCGGCCCAGAACAACGTCGTGATCGACGGCAACATCTGCTACTCGTCGACGAGCAGCTGCTCGAGTGCGCCGACGAGCCCGTCGACCGACATCCTCGGGCTCGTCGCCTACAACTACGTGGAGATCAACCACCCGGTGACGTACTCGAACAACCAGTACGTGAACCTGCCGTCGTGCGGCGCGGGTCAGCCGGCCCCTCCGGCCTGTGACCTCTCGAATCCGAACATCGACGCCGTCATCCTGGCGCTCAACCATTCGTTCCTGGTGAACGCGTACAACCAGGGGGCCCCGCTCGGGACGCTCACCATCGAGGGCACGGTCGACGAGGACTGGCGCGGACCGGTCGGCACGAGCCAGAGCGGGTCGATCGTGACTGGCTATTCGAAGAACTACCAGTACGACGCCCGCCTGCACTACCTGTCGCCGCCGTACTACCTGTCGCCGGGGACGAGCTCGTGGGGCCTGGCCTCCATCAACGTCAATCCGGGACTGACCTGCTACCTGCCTTCCACCGGGACCTGCCCCGCCGTGCCCTGATCCTCGCCGGCGATATCCTCGGCGGTCGTGCCGACGCCGCAGGAGCTGCTCCCGCACCGACCGCCGTTCCTGTTGCTCGACGAGATCGTCGAGCTCGAGCCCGCCGTCCGGGCCCGGGGGGTGTGGCGACTCACGGGGGAGGAGTCCTTCTTCGCCGGACACTTCCCCGGACGCCCCACCCTGCCCGGGGTGCTCATGGTCGAGTCGCTCGCCCAGCTCGGGGGCGCGGCCGTCCTCGCCGACGAGCGGTACCGGGGCAAGCTGCCGCTGTTCGGCGGGATCGACAAGGCCCGCTTCCGCCGCCAGGTGGTGCCCGGTGAGGTCCTCGATCTCGAAGTCGAGATCGGGCGCCTTTCGGCCCGCGCCGGCACCGGCCACGGCCGGGCTTCGGTCGACGGCGTCACCGCGTGCGAGGTCGACCTGCTCTTCGTCATCGCCGACACACCGAAGGCCTGAACATGCGCATCGCCACCTGGAACGTGAACTCGCTGACGGCCCGTCTCTCGCGTGTCGAGGAATGGCTCGAGTACGCCCGGCCCGACGTCCTGTGCATGCAGGAGACGAAGGTCTCGGACGCCGCCTTTCCGGCCATGCCCCTCGCCGCCCTGGGCTACGAGACGGCGACCCACGGCGACGGCCGGTGGAACGGTGTGGCCATCGCCAGCAGGATCGGCATCGACGACGTGGCCACCGGGTTCGGCTCGGGCGCCGAGGAGCAGGGTTGCCGGATCGTGGTCGCGACCTGTGGGGGCGTGCGCGTGCACAGCGTCTACGTCCCGAACGGACGCTCGGTCGACAGCGAGCACTACGTGGCCAAGCTCGAGTGGCTGGCCGAGCTCGAAAAGCTCGTGACCTCCAGCTACGACCCCCGCGACCCCCTCGTGATCGCCGGCGACTTCAACGTGGCCCCCGACGACCGCGACGTGTGGGACCCGGCGGCCGTGAACGGCGCCACCCACGTGACCGAGCCCGAGCGGGCCGCGGTACGGGCGCTGGAGCAGTGGGGCCTGGCCGACGCCTTCCGCCTCCTTTACGACCAGGACAAGCTCTATTCGTGGTGGGACTACCGCGCCGGGAACTTCCACAAGCACATCGGCATGCGGATCGACCTGATCCTGCTCTCGGATCCGCTGGCCAAGCGGTGCCGCTACGGGCTCATCGACCGCAACGCCCGCAAGGGCAAGCAGCCTTCGGACCACGCGCCGGTCTTCGTGGACCTCGAAGACTGAGGGCCGGCACCAGTCGCACGGGTGCCGGTCTCAGGGTGCTGCGGACAGCTCCAGCTGGGCGCGCAACTGGGCGATGCGTGCCGGCGCGGCCGCGGCAGGAGCGGGCGCGCCGGCGGCGATGGCGTTGCGCAGCGGGTGGAGGAAGGGCGACGGTCGGCGTCGGCGGCTCCGTCCGGTCGCGTCGGCGGCCGCCCACGAGCAGAAGAGCTCGTCCTCGGCGCGCGTGAGGGCCACGTACAGCAATCGGCGCTCCTCGGCCTTCGCCGCGTCGGAGACGGCATAGGCGATCGGCGCAGTGCCGTCCTCGAGGCCGATGACGGCCACGCACGGCCATTCGAGGCCTTTGGCCCGGTGGAAGGTCGCCAGCTCCACCGCGTCCTCCGAGGCGCCGTTGCCGTCGATCGCCCCGGGATTGGCGGACATCCACGCCAGAAAGCCGCCGACGGTCCGGTGTTCCTCCTCGGCCGCGTACTCGTCGACCAGTCGCAGCACGTCGCCCTGCAGCTCGACGCCGGCGGCCGAGGCGTCGACGAGCGCGGCGTGCAGCGGAAGGTTCCGGGGGGCGCGACGGAGCTCGCGCAGGACCTCGCCCACGGGACCGGCAGCAGCGTCCCCGGCGCGGCGGAAGGGGATGCCGCTCCGACGCAGGGCGTCGGCGACCGCTTCGAGGCGCGCGTGGGTCCGGGCCAGGACGGCGAGATGCCGCCACGGCCGCCCCGGCCGGTGGGCACCACGGAGCCAGCGCACGACGGCGGCCGCCTCGGCCTCCTCGTCGTCGAAGCCGGTGAGCGACGGCGGGGCACCGGCGACCTCGCGCACGGCGACGGGCCCGGTGCCGCCCTCGACGGGGAGGCCTTCTTCGAGCCGGAAGCCCGGTTCGTCGACAGCGTGGGGACCGGCCGCCGCGCCGAGGACGGCGAGGGCGGCCGACACGATGGCCGGCGCACTGCGGTGGTTCTGGTCGAGCCGCACCACCGTCATGCCGGGGATGAGCACGGGAAGACGGACGAGCAGGTCGGGGTCGGATCCGTTCCAGGCGTAGATGGCCTGGCGCGGGTCTCCGACCGCGCACAGGTCTCCACGGCCGTGCCGCCACTGCTCGAGCAGCCGGAATTGCGCCGGGTTCACGTCCTGGAACTCGTCGACGAACAGATGCCGCACCCGCCACCGTTCGGCGGCGGCGAACGCGGCCTCGCGTTCGAGCACGTCGCCGGCGAGGCTCACCAGGTCGTCGAGGTCGATCACCCTTTTGCGGCGCTTGGCATCGCCGAACCGGGTCATGACCGCGGCGATCTGGTCGGCCGGCATCGGTGTCTGGCGCCCGGCGGAGGCGGCTGCGGCCGGGTAGCGCGCCGCGTCGACCAGACGAGCCCTCGCCCACGCGACCTCGATGGCAACCGTGGCGATGGCCTCGGCCGGGATGCCGAGTTCGGCGCCCGCCTCGCGCAGCAGCCGGGTCGGATCGCCGAGCAACGACGGCGGGCGGATGTCGCGGTCCGCCCAGTACCGCCGGAGGAGGCCGTACGCCGCCGAGTGGAACGTGCCGGCCCGGATCCCGCCGGGCGCCCCGAGATGGGCGAGCCGGGCGCGCAGCTCGGACGCCGCCTTCCGGGTGAAGGTCAGGACCAGGACATGGTCGGCATCGGCCGACGCCATGTGGAGCCGCCAGGCGACCCGGCGGGTGAGCACGGTGGTCTTGCCCGACCCCGCGCCGGCGAGGACGCACAGGAGCCCGCTCTCGTCGGTGACGGCGGCCCGCTGCTCGGGGGTGAGCCCGGCCAGCAGCCGGTCACGGGGAGGGAGCTCCACACCGGCGACCGTAACGGCAGGCTGTGTCGGCCCGGCGGACCCCTCTGGGCCTGCCCGAACGGCCCACCCGGGCCGCGTCGGGCCTTGGCTAGCCTCCCGCTCATGCTGCGCGCGCTCGCCGGTGGGACGCTCTTCGGCGAGCGATGGGGCGAGTCCCCGGCCGCGGTCCTCGCCCTCCACGGTTGGGCCCGGACCCACGCCGACTACGCCCCCGCCCTGGGACCGGGTCGGGGCGGTCCGGCCGCCCCCGATCTTCCGGTCCTCGCCGTCGACCTGCCCGGCTTCGGGGCCACGCCGGCGCCGGAGGAGCCCTGGGGAAGCGCCGACTACGCCCGTGCCCTCGTGCCCCTCTTCGGCCCCGGTGCCGAGCTGCGGACGCCGGCGGTCGTGGTGGGCCACTCGTTCGGTGGCCGCGTCGCCGTCCACCTCGCCGCCGCCCGGCCCGATCTGGTGGCCGCCCTCGTCCTCACCGGCGTGCCGCTGCTTCCCCGGCCCGGCCGGCGCCGTCGCCCGCCGGCGGGGTACCGCGTCGTGCGCACCCTGCACCGCGCCCATCTCGTGGGCGAGCGTCGCATGGAGCGGGCCCGCCAGCGCTACGGCTCGCCCGACTACCGCAACGCGCAAGGGGTGATGCGGGCCGTCCTCGTGCGGGTGGTGGGAGAGCGCTACGAGGAGCAGCTCCGGGTCCTGCGGTGTCCGGTCGAGCTCGTATGGGCCGACGACGACACGGAGGCGCCCTGGATGGTGGGGGAGGAGGTGGCGGCCATGGTCCCCGGCGCCACCCTCACGACCTGCCCCGGTGCCGGTCACCTGACGCCGCTCACCGCTCCGGAGGAATTGCGGCGGGCGGTGGAGCGGGCGACGGCACGGACGGCGGCCTCCTAGGACCTGCACCTGGCCGTCCCGGAGCCCGTACCGGGCGCCGCTACCCTGACATTTCATGCTTCAGGCGGCAGAGATCGCGGCGTGCGCGCTGGCCACCGCGGCGGCCGGACTCCGGTGGCTGCGGGTGGCACAGCGCGAGCACTACCTGGCCGACGCCGCCTCGCGGTTCGCCCTGCGGTGGTGGTTCGGCTCGCCGGGCCACGTCGCCGCCGTTGTCGCGGCTGCCGCCGGCATGGTGCTGTGCACGCGCTGGCCGGCGACGGGGTTCGCCACCGCCGCCGTGGTCGCCGCCGGACCCCTCGGGCTCGGCCTCAAAGGCCGCACGGCGCCGCTCGCCTGGACCCGGCGGCTGCGCACACTCGCAGGCGTCTGGATCCTCTTGCAGGCCGCCGCCCTCGCCGGCGGCATCGTCTCCGGTGTGGGACCAGTGGTCGCGGCCGCTGGTGCGCTGGCCGTGCCCGCGCTGGTCGACCTGGCGTGCGCGCTCACCGCGCCGCTCGAGCGACGTCTGGCCGGGCGGTTCGTACGCCGCGCCGGCGCGCGCCTGCGGCGGGTGCAGCCGAAGGTCGTCGCCATCACCGGTTCGTACGGCAAGACGAGCACCAAGGGCTATGTGGCCCATCTGCTCGGGGAGTCGATGGCCGTCGTCGCCAGCCCCGCCAGCTTCAACAACCGCGCCGGACTGGCGCGGGCCGTGAACGAGCACCTGGCAGAAGGCACCGACGTGTTCGTG
>DASRBM010000445.1:0-12330 GCA_035653635.1 Acidimicrobiales bacterium
TCGTCGAGATGGAACAGCTCCCACTCGTCGAGGTCGTAGGGGTGCCCGGGCTCGTGATAGGTGGTCGCCTTCCACCCGTCGATCCAGATGCCGCGATGGCCCATCTGCTCGAAGTACTGCACCTGCCGCGGTGCCGGCGCGGCGGCGTCATCGAAGGTGGGCACGAGCGAGCGCCCGTGCATGGGGATCTGCGCGTGCCCCCCGAACTGCTCGGGGACGGGCGTGCCGGTCACGTCGAGCACGGTGGCGGCGATGTCGACGGCGTGGCAGAACTGTCGCCGGAACTCTCCTGCCCCGTCGATGCCCGCCGGCCAGTGGACGACGAGCGGGTCACGCACGCCGCCGCCGTAGGTGTTCTGCTTGTACCAGCGCAGCGGCGAGTTGCCGGCCTGGGCCCAGCCCCAGGGGTAGTTCGAGTGCGAGTGCGGGCCGCCGATGTCGTCGAGACGGGTGGCGACGAGCTCCTCGATGTCCTCGAAGTGCATGTTGAAGAAGCTGAACTCGTCCATCACCCCGTAGGGTCCGCCCTCGCGGCTGGCGCCGTTGTCGGACACCACCATGAAGAGCGTGTTCTCGAGCCGGCCGATCGAGCGGAGGAACTCGACGACGCGGCCGATCTGCGCGTCGGTGTGCTCGAGCATGGCGGCGAACGCCTCCTGGAGCCGGCACGAGAACGCCTGCTGCGCCGGGGTGAGCTCCTCCCAGGCGGGCACGCCCGGGTTGCGGGGGGCGAGGGTGGTGCCCGGCGGGACGACACCGAGCTCGAGCTGGCGCTCGAACCACCGGCGGCGCACCACGTCGTAGCCCTCGTCGAAGCGGCCCCGCCACCGCTCGAGATAGGCGGCGGGCGCCTGATGCGGCGCATGGGTCGCGCCGAAGGCCAGGTAGAGGAAGAAGGGCCGGTCGGGGCGCAGCGACACCAGATCGCGCATCCACTCGGTGGAGCGGTCCACGATGTCCTCGCTCACGTGGTAGCCGTCCTCGGGCCGCCCCGGCGGGTCGACATGGTGGTTGTCGTGGGTGAGCTCGGGATGGAACTGGTCCGTCTCGCCCTGCAGGAACCCGTAGAAGCGGTCGAACCCCTTCTGCAGCGGCCAGTTCGTGTGGGGACCGGCCGCCGAGGTCTCGATCATGGGCGCGAGATGCCACTTCCCCGCGGCCAGGGTGGCGTATCCCCGGGCCCGCAGCAGCTCGGCGACGGTGGCCGCCCGGGGCGTGATGCCGCCGCGCATGTGGGGGAAGCCGGTGTTCCAGTTCGACACCCCCCGCATGCCCACCGCGTGATGGTTGCGTCCGGTGAGCAGACACGCCCGCGACGGCGAGCACAGGGCGGTGGTGTGGAAGCTCGTGTAGCGCAGCCCGGCCCCGGCCAGGGCGTCGACGTGGGGCGTGGCCAGGGTGGAGCCGTAGCAGCCGAAGTGGGCGAAGCCGGTGTCGTCGAGGACCACGAGGACGACGTCGGGACCACCGGGCGCCGGGTCGGGCCAGTCCGGGACCGACTCCCCATAGGTGCGGCCGATCCTGCCCCGGAAGCCGGGCTCGCTCGTCATGTCCCCGACCCCCTCCGGCGGCGGCGCCTCCCCGACGTCAGGCAATCACTTGTCAGAGTGACTGTCAAGAGTTTAGGGTGACGGTGATGCCCGGCACCGGCTCCACGGCCACGCCGAACAGGCCGCAGACGGTCGAATTCCATTTTGACCCGATGTGCCCCTACGCCTATCGCACCTCCCTGTGGATCCGCGAGGTGCGCAGGGAGACCGGGCTGACGGTGCAGTGGCGCTTCTTCAGCCTGGAGGAGATCAACCGGGCCGAGGGGAAGAAGCACCCGTGGGAACGGGCCTGGTCCTACGGGTGGTCGATGATGCGCATCGGCGCCCTCCTCCGGCGCACCGACATGGCCCTCCTCGACGACTGGTACCTGACCGTGGGCGCCGCGCTCCACGAGCAGGGCCGCAAGCCGCACCAGCCCGACGTGGCCCGCGAGCTGCTCGCCGCCATGGGCCTCGACCCCGCGCTGGTGGACGAGGCCATCGCCGACCCCACGACCGGCGACGAGGTGCGTGCCGAGCACGACCGGGTGGTGGCCGCCGGCGGCTACGGCGTGCCGACGCTGTTGTTCCCCGACGGGCAGGCCCTGTTCGGCCCGGTCCTCCTCGACCCCCCCACCGGCGAGGCGGCGGTGCGCCTGTGGGACGCCGTGTGCACGTGGCTCGAGTTCCCTACGCTGTTCGAGTTGCAGCGGCCGAAGACCGGGGCCGACCTGCAGCGCATCGTGGAGGCGTTCGAGCCGTATCTCGCCGGGCGCGACTGGCAGAGCATCGACCGCGGCAGGGTCGTCGACTTCGGTCGTCTGGGCGCCGCCCGCGGCAGTGACAGGGGGGAGACCGATGGCTGAGCAGCCCACACCGCACGACGTCCGCCAGGCCCACAAGGATCACGTCGTGGGCCTCCTCGAGGAGGAGTGGGGGACCCTCGCCACCCTGCTGCAGGAGCTCGACGACGCGCAGTGGGAGCGCCGGGCCCTCCCCGGCTGGTCCGTGCACGACACGGTGTCGCACATGGTCGGCACCGAACGGGCGTTGTCGGGGGCCCCGCAGCCCCCCGCCCCTCCCGGCGTCGACGACGCGGCCCACGTCCGCAACGACATCGCCAGGGGCAACGAGGCCTGGGTGGTGGCGCTGCGCGCGCGGTCGCACGCCGAGCTGCTCGAGGACTTCCGCGACGTCACCGCTGCGCGGCTCGAGACCCTGCGGGCGGCCACGGCCGAGGAATTCGAGGCGCCGTCGTGGACGCCGGCCGGACCCGGCACCTACGCCCGCTTCATGGAGATCCGCGTCTTCGACTGCTACATGCACGAGCAGGACATCCGCGTCGCCGTCGGCATGCCCGGCCACGAGTCGGGGCCGGCAGCCGAGCAGTCGCTGCACGAGGTCGTGGGCGCCCTCGGCTACATCGTGGGGAAGAGGGCCGGTGCCCCCGACGGCAGCCGCATCCACATCCAGCTGACGGGGCCGATCACGGCGGAGCTGTACGTCGCCGTGGTGGAGGGACGGGCCAAGGTGGTCGACGCCCTCGACGGACCGGCCACGGCCACGCTCGCGCTGTCGTCGGCGCTCTTCCTGCGCCTGGCGGGCGGACGGCAGGACCCCGAAGCCGCCCTGAGCGAGATCAAGCTGGGCGGCGACGACGAGCTCGCCCGCCGGCTCGCCACCCACCTCGCGTACACGATCTGAGCGGGGGCGAACCGATCGTGAGCACCCTCGTCACCGACGACACCCCGGCGCTGGGGCCCGACGAACCCGCGGGCGACGGCCGCAAGCTCCGCCGCGAGCGCAACCGCATGGCCGTGGTCGACGCCCTGCTCGACCTGTACGACCAGGGCAATCTCCGGCCCAGCTCCACCGAGGTGGCCGAGCAGGCCGGGTTGTCGCCGCGCTCGCTGTTCCGCTACTTCGACGACACCGACGACCTGTGCCGCACCGCCGTCGACCGCGCCCTCGAACGGGCCCGTCCGCTACTGCCCATCGGCGCCGGCCCCGACGACCCGCTCCCGGACCGGGTGGCGGCACTGGTGGAGCAGCGCCTGCGCCTGTTCCCGGCCGTCGCCGCCGCCGCCACCGTGTCGCGCCTCGAATCGCCCTTCCAGCCGGCGCTGGCCGCCCGGCTGCGCAGCAACCGCGCCCACCTGCGCGACCAGCTCCGCGCCCTGTTCGCGCCCGAGCTCCGGGCCATGGCACCGGCCCGCGCCGACGCCGTGCTCGCCGCCGCCGACGTCCTCACCTCGTTCGAGGCCCACCAACTGCTGCGCGACGACCAGCATCTCTCCTCCCCCGGCGCCGCCGCCGCCGTCGAGGGGGCGCTGCTCGCGTTGTTCGGACAGACGACGCAGGGCTGAGGTCGGTGACCACGGCGCGGGGATCGGTGCGCAGTGAGGTGCGCCTGCCCGTGCCGGCCGACGATGTATGGGCCCTCGTGGGGGACCCGGCCCGCCTGGCCGAGTGGTTCCCCGGCATCGCGTCGTGCACGGTGGAGGGCGACGTCCGCACAGTGATGACGGGATCGGGCCTGCCCATGCCCGAGAGGATCCTCACCGTCGACCGCCTGCAACGGCGCTTCCAGTACCGGATCACCGTCCCGGTGTTCAAGGAGCACACGAGCACGCTCGACGTGCACGACCTCGGGGACGGCACCAGCCTGGTCGTCTACAGCGTGGACGCCGAGCCCTCGATCATGGCCCTCGTCATCGGCGGCGCCGCCGGCGCGGCGCTCGACAACCTGCGCCATGTCCTCAAAGCCGACGACGACGGAGACAGATGATGAGCGGGCGGCGCAAGATCCTCTTCGTGACCACCGACCAGCAGCGCTACGACACGCTCGGCTGCAACGGCGGCACCGTCGCACGCACCCCCGTCGTCGACGGACTGGCGGCGGCCGGCATCCGCTACGAGCGGGCACACCCGCAGTCGGTCGTGTGCATGCCGTCGCGTTCGACGATGCTGACGGGCCAGCACCCGACCACGCACGGGGTGTGGATGAACGGGGTGCCGCTCCCCCAGGACGCCCCGTCGGTGGCCGCCGTGCTCCACGATGCCGGCTACCGCACCGCTCTCGTGGGGAAGGCCCATTTCGAGCCCTACCTCGACCCCTTCTTGCGATTTCCGGAGAACGCGCTCGGCCGCGTGGGGACGACCCCACCCGGAGGCGCCCACCGCGGCTTCGAGCACCTCGAATTCGCCACCCACAATCCCGTGGGTCCCCTCCACTACTCACGCTGGCTGCTCGAGCAGCACCCCGAGGCCGTCGGCGGCTTCTATCCGGTGCTCGACGGCGCCATGCAGGTGAACGCCCTCGGCGGCGGGGAGACGGGCGCACCGCAGGTGAAGGTGAACCCCATCGAGCGGGACTGGTACCACACCGACTGGGTGGCCGACCGCACCATCACCTGGCTGCAGAGCCTCGAGTCCGACGACGACTGGTTCTGTTGGATGAGCTTCCCCGACCCCCACCACCCGTGGGATCCGCCGGAGTCGGAGATGGGCCGCATCGACTGGCGCGACGTGCCGCTGCCGGTCGGCTATCCCGAGCGGGCGGCCGAACGCGAGCGCATCCTCGACGGGAAGCCGCGCCACTGGCGCCTCTGGTACGACGGCACGCTGGTGTCGAACTACGAGGCGCCCGCCGACTGGGTGCCGGCCACGCTGACCGCCGACCAGGTGCGCGAGGTGAACGCCCGCAACGCGGTCGAGTGCGAGCTCATCGACGAGGCGCTCGGCCGGGTGCTCGCCGCCATCGAGGCGCGGGGCTGGGGCGACGACGTCGACGTCCTCTTCACCACCGACCACGGGGAGCTCCAAGGCGACTTCGGGCTGCTGTTCAAGGGGCCGTACCACGTCGACGCCCTGATGCGGCTGCCGCTCGTGTGGCGACCGGCACCGTCGGCCGGCCGGAACCCGGCCGTGGTCACCCGTCCGGTCGGACTCGTCGACCTGGCGCCGACCTTCTGTGCCATCGCCGGGCTGGAGCCGGCGGGCTTCATGCAGGGCGAGGCGCTCCCCACCGACGACGCCGACGCCGATGCCCGGGGCTTCGACCACGTGCTCACGGAGTGGGACAGCGCCCTCTTCGGCGTGGACGTCCACGTGCGCACCATCACCGTCGACGGCTTCGTGTGCAGCGCGTATCTCCCCGGTGCCGTCCACGACGGTTCGGAGGGCGAGCTCTACGACCTCGGCGACGACCCGCTGCAGCAGCGCAACCGGTGGGACGACCCCGCCTACCGGGCCCGGCGCGACGAGCTGGTCGCCGCCCTGTGGGACGCCCAGCCGCCGGCCCGCGCCTCTCGCCTGCGGGTGGAGGCACCCGTATGACCGGGCGCGCCGCCGGTGCCGGCAACGACGACGAGGCGGGCGGGCCCCTCGCCCTGCAGCACCTGAGCCGGGAGGAGAAGGCTGGTCGGTCGGGATCGTTCGGAGCCGTGGCCTCCGACTACCGCCGGTACCGGCCGGGTCCGCCGATGGCGGCGGTGGACTGGTACCTCCCCGGGCCGGTGGAGCGGGTGGTGGACCTCGGGGCCGGGACCGGGGCGCTGAGCGCGCTGCTCCTCGGCCGCGCCGATCAGGTGGTGGCCGTCGAACCCGACGAACGCATGCGGGCCGTGCTCGCCGCCGAGTTGCCCCAGGTGGACGCCCGGGCCGGCGCGGGCGAGCACCTGCCCCTCGAGGACGAGTCCGCCGACGCCGTCCTCGCCTCGACCTCGTGGCACTGGATGGATCCGGAGCCCACGTTGCGCGAAGTCCGCCGCGTCCTCCGGCCCGGTGGGGTGCTCGGCGCCATGTGGAGCGGACCCGACCCCGACGCACCGTTCGCCGCCCGGGCCCGGGAGCTGCTCGGTGGCGGCTCGGGTGCCGCCGGCGACGCGGCGGTCGGCGGCTTCATGGCCGACGCCCAGCGCCCCATACCGCACCTCGAGATCCCCGCCGGCTTCGGCTTCCTTCCCCCGGTGCTCGAGGTCTTCCGCTGGAAGATGGCCCTGACCGCCGACGAGATCGTCGGGCTCATCGGGACCATGAGCTTCGTGATCAACCTCGACGAGCAGGCGCGGGCCTCGCTGCTGGCCACCGTCCGGCGCCTCCTCGCCGACGCGCTCGGCATCGAGGGGGACGCGGCCCTCGACATCGACTTCCGCTGCGACGCCTGGCGCGCCGAGCTGGACGGTTGAGCCCGAGCAGGCTTACACGGTGCCCGAGCGGGCGATGGCGGTCTCGTCGGTGCCGAGATAGGACGCGATGACCGCCGGGTGGGTGAGCACCTCGTCGGGCGGCCCTTCGGCGATCACGCCGCCGAGCTCCAGTGCCACCAGGCGGTCGCACAGGCCGCGCAGCATGGGCATGTCGTGCTCGATGATGAGGATGGAGCAACCGGTGCGCTCCCGGACCCGGCGCAGGAGCGGGCCCAGCGCTTCGGTCTCGCGCTGGGCGATGCCGCCCGAGGGTTCGTCGAGCATGAGCATCTTCGGGTCCTGGGCCATGATGCAGGCGAGGTCGACGATGCGGCGGGTGCCGGTCGACAGCTCGCCGGTCAGCTTCTCGCGGTAGGCGTCGAGGCCCATCAGGTCGATGAGCTCGTCGACGGCCACCATGGTGGCGAGCTCCGATTCGTAGGACGCCGGCAGCTGCAGCGCCGCGGCGAACATGTCGCGGCTCTGGAGATGGCGCTCGCGGGCCACGGCGATCGTCTCGGCCACGGTCAGGGTGGGATAGAGCAACGCGTCCTGGAAGGAACGGCCCAGCGAACCTTGGGCCCTGCGGTAAGGCGGCCATTCGGTGACGTCCTCGCCACCGAGGATCACCCGTCCCTGATCCACGGGGAGGAATCCGGAGATGCAGTCCATGAGCGTCGTCTTGCCGGCGCCGTTGTGGCCGATGAGGCCGACGATCTCGCCCGGGCGGACCTGCAGGTCGACGTCGTCGACGGCGGTGATGCCGCCGAAGGTCTTGCGCAGCGAGCGGCACTCGAGCACGGGGCGGGCCGCGTCCGCCGCAGAAGCGCCGGACGGGCTCGGGGCGACGACCCAGCCCGACTGTGCGGCTCCCTGTTCCACGACGACGTGGCCGTCGCTCCCCTCCTCGTGGACCTTGGCGCCGGCGATGAACACCGAGCGCAGGATGTCCGGCCGCTCGAGCAGCTCGGCCGTGGGCCCCTCGAAGCGGACTTCGCCCTTCTCCATGAAGGCGGCGCGCTCGGCCAGGTTGAGGGCCACGTTGATCGACTGCTCCACGATGACGATGGTGGTGCCCCGGCGGTGGATCTCCTCCACGACCTGGAGCAGCTGGCCCACGATGGTGGGTGCCAGACCGAGCGACAGCTCGTCGATCATGAGCAGCTCGGGGCGGGTCATGAGAGCGGAGCCGAGGGCGAGCATCTGCTGCTCACCACCCGACAGGTTGCCGGCCATCTGGTGGTAGCGCTGGCCGAGGATGGGGAAGAGCTCCAGGACCTCGGCCCGGGCCGCCTCCACCCGGGGCTGGTCGTCGCGGATGAGCCACGACGCCATCTTCAGGTTCTCCGCCACCGTCAGCGTGGGGAAGACGCCCTTACCGCCCGGCATGAGCGAGATGCCCCGCTTGGCGGTGACGTCGGCCGGCAGCTTCGTGATGTCCTCGCCCTTGAAGACGACCTTGCCTTTGCGGGGCCGCACGAGTCCGCACACGCCCTTGAGAAGCGTGGACTTCCCGGCGCCGTTGGTGCCGAGCAGGGCGACGAGCTCACCGCGGCGGACGTCGAAGTCCACGCCGAAGAGGATCTGCACCGACCCGTAGGCCATGTCGATGCCGGCGCACGAAAGCAACACGTCGCCTGTGGCGCCCCCCGGACCGGATCCGTTCCCGCTCACCGGCTGCCTCCGTCGTCACCCCGGGCCCCGACCGGTTCGATCGGCGCGCCGTCGCCCCAGTCGGCGCCGTTGCCCTCGGCCGCCCCGAGGGTCATGGTGGTGAGCAGGTCACCTCCGCCGGGCACGTCGCTCGTCCCGTCGGGCCGGCGCTTGTCGGCGACCAGACTCGGGACGACGATCCCCCTGCGGGTGGCGACCATGCGCAACAGCGCGTCGCGCACCTTGTAGACGACCTCGCCGATGCCGCCGCGCAGCACCGACAGCACCCATAGCAGCGCGGCACCGCTGATGAGCAGGTGCACCTGGCCGAGAGCGGTGATCGACTCCAGGTACTTGAAGGTGAGCACGCCGATGAGCATGCCCGTCACCGATCCGAGGCCGCCGATCACGGAGTAGCCGAACACGGTGATGCTGTCGACGGGCGGGAAGCTGCCCGGGTTCAGGCCCCGCAGCAGATAGACGTCGAGGGCACCGGCCAGTCCGGCGATCACCCCGGCCACGGCGAAGCCGGCGAGCTTCACCTTGGTGGCCGACACGGCCGCCGACGACACCGCCCGTTCGTTGTCCTTGGTGCCGATGAGCACGCGGCCGGCCCTCGCCTTGCGCAGGCCCACGGTGACGAGCACGGAAAGGGCCAGGAAGGCCAGACAGACGAGGTACATGATGTAGTCGTCGTTCAGGTCGAACCGCTGCAGCAGCAGCGGACGGGGCACGCCGCTCTTCGGGATGATCTGCGGGAAGGTCGCCTGGTTGAGGAAGTACTGGTCGAGGGCGATGGCGAGCGCCAGCGTGGTGACAGCCAGGAAGAGCCCCTTGATGCGCAGCGCGGGCAGCCCGATGAGCAGCGCCGTGGCCGCACCGACCACGCCGGACACGACCATGACGACGAAGAAGTCGGCGTTCCAGTGGGCGACCATGTTGCCGGCCACCAGCCCGGCCACGCCGGCCACACCGAACTGGCCGAGGCTGATCTGCCCGCCCCATCCGGTGAGCAGGACGAGCGACACGCCCACCATGGCCCACACGAGGGCGAACCCGGCGAGCAGCTGGCTGCTCGAGCTCCACGTGTGCGGCAGCCAGATCGCCACCACGGCAACGGCCACGAGCAGGGCGCGTCGCACCCACAGCACCTCGGGCAGGTTGCGCAGCTGGGCCGGGATGGGCTTGAGCGCACCGACGGCCGACCACGACGACGTGCCGGACTCGAGTGCGCGCGACAGCTTCTTCGACTGGGCCAACAGGGCGACGATGATCACGCCCAGGTAGATCGCCCAGATGACCGCCGGGTTGCCCGTCGTGTTCCAGCGGACGATCGCCTCCATGATGCCGAGGCCGATCCCGCCGCCGAAGGCGATCGGCAGCGACTCCATCCGGGCCACCACCGCGATGGCGAGCATCGGCAGCAGCGTGATGGGCCCGTTGGAGGCGATGCCCGGCTTCACCCCCTCGAAGGGCGCGGAGAGCATGTAGGTGAGCACCGCCAGCCCGCCGGCGAGCGCCCACACGATGGTGGCGAGGCGTCGCACCGGGATGCCGAGCAGCAGCGCCCGGTCGCTGTTCTCCGCCGCTGCCCGCACGGCGATGCCGGCGTGGGTACGCAGCAGGAACCAGGCCAGGAAGGCGAGCACCGCCGGCACCACCGCCACGGCCAGGATCTCGGCCGAGTGGAACGTGTACACGTCGATGGTGAGCGACACGTTGAACGGCGGAGCGAAGGCCCCGGTGAGGGCGGTGAAGCCCTCGTGCTGGGACCCGAAGAGCTCGAATCCGCCGAAGACCTGGGCGAGGCCGACGCTGGCCACGAGCAGCACCAGGCGGGGCGATTCGGTGAAGTTGCGGATGACGAGCCGCTCGGTGAGCGCCCCGAGGAGCCCACCCACCACGACGGCGGCCGGCAGCGCCAGCCAGTAGTCGAGACCGTGGACCTTGACGAGGCCGATGGCGAGCACGCCGACCAGGCTGCCGAGGGCGCCGTGGGAGAAGTTGATGAAGCGGTTGGCCCGGTACACAAGGATGAGCCCCATGGCGCCGAGCGCGTTGACCGACCCGTAGACGACGCCGACGAGGATGAACCCGATGGGCGCGTGGTGGTGCACCCAACCGTGACCGCCGGTGACGAGGGCGGCCACGACGTATGCCGCCACGACGGCACCGAGCACCGCCACCATCCGCGTCCGGACCGACAGCTGCTGCCAGCGCAGCAGCTGCTCCCTCCCCAGTGTCGTCACCGAGGTCGTCACGACGACGGGATGGGACAACCGGGCGGGCCCTTCGGGATGTCGGACGCCGTCCAGCGCTGGTTGGAGGTCTGGATGTAGGCGCCCATCTTCCCGTTGTAGGGCGACACCGTGTTCGGGCTCCAGCACACCTCACGGAAGTCGTTCGGGATGGTGTGCTGGGTGGGACTGAACGCCCACAGGCCGGCGGGGCCGAGCTTGGCTGGGTACTTGTACATGCCCGCCTGGAAGCTCGCCGGCGTCAGGTCCGGTCCCGCCATCTGGATGCCGATGGCCAGCTGGTCGAGCTGCAGGTAGATGTTGTTGACGAAGAAGGCGGGCTCGTCGCTGTTCACCGTCTTATAGGCGGCGTATCCCAGCGTCTGGGTGTAGGGCACGGCCGCCAGGTTGGGGCTGATGCCGAAGGCGTGGGAGAAGAACGACTGGTTGTAGAGCTGGCCCACGTAGTCCTGGTCCACGAGAGCGGCGCCGATCTCGACGAACTCCGGCAGGAAGCTCTGCTGGGCGGCCTGGCCCGACAGGTAGACCGGGAAGATGGGGTCACAGCCGCAGACGATCGTGGTGTAACCACCGGCTTTGAGCTGTGCCACCAGGTTCGCCGCCTGCTGCGACTCGGTGCCGAGGTCGAGCGAGTACTGGAAGCTGTTCGACACGCAGCCGTGGGCCGCCATGATCTGCGAGAAGATCTTGGCCGACTCCTGGTAGAGCTCGTTCTGCGGGGCGATGTTGGCGAACTTGCGCGGCGCGTTCTTGAGCCCGCCACCGGCGAGCGCAGCGGGGGTGCCGGCCGGGCACAGCTTCTGCACCACGTAGTTGGCGGCGTCGGTGGCGAGGTCGGTCCCGTCGGTGGCGAGCGACCAGTCGTAGGGGGCGTGGTTGATGTGCCAGGAATTCGGCATGTAGGGGTCGCCGAAGCCCATGACGCCGTCCTGCCACAGAGCGGTGGCGTACGGCTCGGACTCGGCCGTGACGTCGGCGAAGGACCCCATGGAGGCGGCGCTGTTGGCGTCGACCTCGGCCTGGGCCTGGCCGTAGCCCTGGAGCTCGTTCGAGAGCGAGCCCTGGCCCGTGTAGTACTTGACCGCGATCTTGCGGCCGTAGAACTGGAAGTGGCTGTTGAAGTACTGCACGAGCGCGTTGATCGTGCGCTCGTTGTCCGCGTTGGTGTCGCGCAGTTGCGCCCCTGCCAGGGTGGCGAGCGTCTGCTGGAAGCTCTGGTCCGTCGTGAGCCTCGCCGTCACGTTGATGGTGCTCGCCGACACGCCCTTCGACGTCGCGCCGCCGTTCGACCCCGAGAACGTGATGCACGGCGGCGAGTACGGGTCACCAGGCACCTGCTCGGTCTGCCCGCTGCAGGCCGCCACCGTTCCGGGTGTCGTCACGGTGTGGCCGGCCGTACCCGACGAGGGTGCGGTCGTGGTCGACCCGCCGGCCGCGTTGGCGGCCACCGACGGATTGTTCGACGCCGCCGGGCCCGATGCGCCCGGGCCGCCCGAGCCGAAGGCGCTCGCCTTGCTCGGCACCTTGCTCGGTACGAAGAGGGCGATGAGCCCGACCACCACGATGAGCACGACCGCCGGGGCGTAGCCCCGCAGGAGCCGGTGCGTGATGGGGAAGGCGCCCACCGGCGCGCGCGAGTTCCCGTCTGGACTCGTCACTGCATCACTCCCTGTTGGTCTGGCTGGACGACAGCCGCTGAGC
>DASRBM010000446.1:0-4377 GCA_035653635.1 Acidimicrobiales bacterium
ACGAGACGACCCGTAACCTGATGTCCGGGGCCATGCACGCCTTCTTCCAGAACCCCGACCAGTGGGAGAAGCTCGTGGCCGACCGGTCGCTGCTCCCGGGCGCCATCGAGGAGATGCTCCGCTTCGTGTCGCCGGTCATGAACTTCCGGCGTCAGACGACCCGGGAATTCGAGCTCCGGGGCCAGAAGATCGAAGCCGACCAGAAGGTCGTGTTCTTCCACTCCTCGGCCAACCGGGACGAGGACGTCTTCGAGGACCCGCAGCGTTTCGACATCACGAGGCATCCGAACCCGCACATGGCCTTCGGCGGAGGCGGGCCCCACTTCTGCCTCGGCGCCAACCTGGCCCGGATGGAGATCCGCGTGATGTTCCAGCACCTGCTCGACCGTCTCCCCGACATCCGCCAGGACGGGGACGTGCAGCGGCTCCAGTCCGCCTTCATCAACGGCGTGAAGCATCTGCCCGTCGCCTTCACGCCCGCCGCGCCGGTCACGCGCTGACGGCGCGGCGATCCGAGTTCGGCGGCACGCGCATGCGATTCCACCAGGCCGTCACCTTCCTCCCCGTCGACCAGGGCCTCGCTCTGGCGAGGGCGGCCGACGCGCAGGGATACGCCGGTGTCTACGTGTCCGACCACATGTTCTTCCCCCGCGAACGCACGTCGCGCTACACCTACAGCACGCGCGAGGACGGCGCGCCGGGCTTCGGCGACCACTGGGATCCCGACACGCACTGGCCCGACCCGTGGTGCTTCATCTCCGCCATGGCGGCCACCACCACCCGGCTGCACTTCACCACCGGCGTGTACGTGGCGCCCGCCCGGGACCTCATCACCGTGGCGAAACAGGTCGGCACCACCGCCGCGCTGTCGGCCGGCCGCGTGCACCTCGGGGTGGGCGTCGGCTGGTCCAAGGAGGAGTTCGACGCCACCGGCCAGGACTTCCACACCCGTGGCAAGCGCCTCGACGACATGATCCCCGCGCTGCGGGCGCTGCTGGCGGGCGGGTGGGTCGAGTACCACGGAGCCCACTACGACGTGCCGGCCATGCGGATGGAGCCGAGCCCGCCGAGCCCGGTGCCCATCTACGGGGGCGGCCACTCCGACGCCGCCTTCCGCCGGTCGGCGACCCTGTGCGACGGCTGGATCGCGGCCGGCGCCTACAAGCCGGAGGAGGCGGAGGAGCACCTCGGCCGGCTCCACCAGGCCCGCCGGGCGGCAGGCCGCGAGGACGAGCCCTTCGCCATCTTCCTGTCGTTGTGGGCGCGGCCCGATCTCGACGTCTACCGGTCGTTCGAGGAACGCTTCGGTGTGACGGACTTCCTCTGCGCCCCCGGGCTCACGGCCCACGTCGACGCGGCGGCCACCCCCGAGGCACAGTTGCAGGCGCGCCTCGACGCGTCGGCCCGCTTCGCCGAGGAGATCGTGGCCAGAGCGGCCGACTGAGGGCCACCGGAAGGAGATCGACGATGGGTGCACTGAAGCTCGGCCTGCAGCTCGGGTACTGGGGATCGCAACCGCCGCCGCACGCTCTCGACCAGGCGCTCGAGGCCGAACGTCTGGGCTACGACTCGGTGTGGACGGCCGAGGCGTACGGGTCCGACGCCCTCACCCCGCTCGCGTGGTGGGGGTCCCGGACATCGCGCATCCGCCTGGGCACGGCCCTGTGCCAGTTGTCGGCCCGTACCCCGACGGCCATGGGCATGGCCGCGCTCACCCTCGACCACCTGTCGGGCGGCCGCTTCGTCCTCGGTCTCGGCGTTTCGGGACCACAGGTCGTCGAAGGCTGGTACGGCCAGTCCTTCCCGAAGCCGCTCGCCCGCACGCGCGAGTACGTCTCGGTCGTGCGCAAGGTGCTGGCGCGCGAGGCGCCCGTCACCAACGACGGTCCCCACTACCCCCTGCCCTATCCGGGCGGCACCGGGCTGGGAAAGCCGCTGAAGCCGATCGTCCACCCGCTGCGCAACGACATCCCGATCGTGCTCGGCGCCGAAGGCCCGAAGAACGTGGCGCTGGCGGCGGAGATCGGTGACGGCTGGTTCCCGATCTTCTTCTCGCCCGGCCACATGGGCGAATTCAAGGCTTCCCTGGAGCAGGGCTGGGCCCGACCGGGGGCCCGTCGCAGTGCCGAGGACTTCGAGGTGATCGCCTTCTGCCCCGTCGTCGTGGACGACGACGTGGAGCGGGCCGCCGACAGCTTCCGCCCCATGCTCGCGCTCTACATCGGCGGCATGGGCGCCAAGGAGATGAACTTCCACTTCGACGTCTTCGTGCGCATGGGCTTCGGCGCCGAGGCGGAGAAGATCCAGGATCACTACCTGAACGGCCGCAAGGACGACGCCGCCGCGGCGGTGCCCACGGCCATGGTCGAGAAGATCGCCCTCATCGGTCCCCGCGACAAGATCCGTGACGAGCTGGCCCAGTGGCAGGAGTCGATCGCCACCACGCTGCTCGTGGCGGGTGGGGTCGACACGCTGCGCATGATGGCCGAGTTCCTCCTCTGAGCTCCCCACGAGCGGGCGACGGACGGAGTCGGCCGTGACGGTGATGATCTACGGGGCCTACGGCTACACCGGTCGCCTCGTCACCGCTCTGGCCGCCGAACGGGGTGAGATGCCGGTCCTGGCCGGTCGCGACGAGGCCCGGCTGCGCACCTACGCCGAGCTGTTCCAGCTCGAGCACCGTGTCGTCGACCTCGACGACGGCGACGGGCTTCGGCGGGCACTGGGCGACGTCGACGTGGTGGCGCACTGCGCCGGGCCTTTCTCGCTGACCGCCCGGCCCATGGTCGACGCCTGCCTCGCCACGGGCACGCACTATCTGGACATCACCGGCGAGATCGACGTCTTCGAGCAGATCCTCGCCCGCGACGCCGAGGCGCGGGCCGCGGGGGTGACGCTGCTCCCGGGCGCGGGATTCGACGTGGTGCCGAGCGACTGTCTGGCCGCGCTGCTCGCCGCCGAGCTGCCCGGTGCCCGGCGACTGGCGCTCGCCATCCGTCTCGACGGTGTCCCGAGCCCCGGCACGGCCAAGACGGCGGTCGAGTCGCTCCACGAGCCGGGACGGGCCCGGATCGGCGGGCGGATCGGCCCCGTCCCACCGGAGCTGCGGCGGCGCCGGGTGCCGTTCCCCGACGGTGCACGATGGGCGACCGCCATCGCCTGGGGCGACGTGTCGACCGCCTACCACTCGACCGGCATCGAGGACGTCGTCGTCTACGCCCCGTTGCCGCGCGCCGTCAACCTCCTGTCGGCCGCGGCGCCGGCCCTCGGCCCCGTGGTGGGGTCGCCGGCGGTGCGACGTCTGCTGCAGGCGGCGGCCGGACGGCTACCCGGCCCCTCGGCGAGGACGCGGGCGGCCCACCCCTCGCTCGTATGGGGGGAGGTGGCCGACGACGACGGGCGGACCGTGCAGGGCGTGGTCGACACCCTGAACGGCTACGACCTCACCGCCGACGCCGTGCTCCGCATCGCCGCGCTCCTGGAGCGGGGCGGCGTGCCCATCGGCGCACACACGCCGTCGAGGGCACTCGGAGCAGATTTCGTCCGTCGCCTCGACAAGACGACGGTGACCCTGGAGAGCGGCACCCCGCAGCGCTGATCCGGGCGGCGTCCGCCCCGTCACCCGCCCGGTTTCCCCCGCGCCGCCCCGCCCCGCCGTTCCGCCCCCGCCGCCCCGCCCCCGGCGACCGGTCGGTCCGTCGCCGGAAGTGGCGAAGACAGGACAACACCTTCCCAACGGGAACTGTGGGTTCCTGTGGACGGCCGGGCATTCATCACCCTGTCAGACGATTCGGGTAACGATGAGTCGTCGCACTCGGCAACCCTCGTCCACACGACCCCCCCGTCGTCCTCGAACCGGCCCGGCCCCCCAGTCTGCTGTCGCAGTTGGCGGCGGCGGTACCGGGTTCGACGTTGCGCGGGGACGCGACCGTGGTGGGCATCACCGACGACAGCCGGGCCGTGCGCCGGGGATGGGCCTTCCTCGCCACGCGGGGCACGCGCCGTGACGGCCATGCCTTCGTCGACGCCGCCGTCGCCGCCGGCGCGTCGGCCGTGGTGGTGGACCGGCCCGTCGAGGTCGACGTGCCGCGCCTGCAGGTGCCGTCGGTGCGCGCCGCCGCAGGTCCCCTCGCGGCCGAGTTCTTCGACCACCCGTCGCGGCACCTGTCGATCGTCGGCGTCACGGGGACGAACGGCAAGACCACGACCTGCGAGCTGGTGCGCGCCTGCATCGACGAGGCCGGATGGACGTCGGGCCTGATCGGGACGATCGAGACCCGGGTCGGCGCCTGGAGCGGGCCGTCCCGCCTGACCACGCCGGGGGCGGTGGAGCTGCAGCGCACGCTGTCGGCGATGGTCGACAGCGGTGTCGACGCC
>DASRBM010000447.1:0-4825 GCA_035653635.1 Acidimicrobiales bacterium
TCGAGGAGGTGCTCGAGCGGGGCCTCATCTTCGCCCGGCGCGCCATGCTCGAGCACGAGGTGCTGCAGAAGGTCCTCCAGACCGAGCCCGAGATCCTGCTGCCGAAGCTGACGGTGGAGTCGAACCGCACCCTCGACGCCGTGAGCAGCTTCCTGCAGCCGTATCTCCTGGCCCACGGACTGGCCGAGGGGGTGGACCTGCACGAGGCGGCCGACTTCCTGGCCCGGATGATCCTGTCGCTCATCTCGGCGCCGGGGCACTGGGACCTGGCCGACCCCGCCCAGGTGGCCACCCTGGTGCGCAGCGAGCTGCTGGCCGGCGTGGTGGCCCCCGACTGAGCGGGGGTGCCCGAGGCGCCGACACGGGTCGGGAGCCCAGGCCGGCGGGGGTGATTGACAATGAGACAGAGTTAGCCATACTGTCTCACCCGTGGGCAGCACCACCCTGGAGCTCGTCGGGCGCGGCCGTTCGGGGATGCCGCCTGCCTCCGGCCTGGTCGCAGGGGCCTCGGCACAGCGACTGCGCATCGTGGACGCAGCCATGCGCTGCATCGCCGCCCATGGGCTGTCGAAGACGACGCTCGACGACGTCGCCCGCGCCGCGGGGTGCAGCCGGGCCACGGTGTACCGCGCCTTTCCCGGCGGCAAGGACGCCGTCATCGGCGCGGCGGTGGAGACCGAGCTGTCGCGGTTCTTCAGCGACCTCGCCGTCGCCGTCGCCGGCGCGTCGAGCCTCGAGGACGCGCTGGTCGAGGGCGTGGTCGCGGCGACGGCCGCCATCGCCGGCCACGAGGCCCTCGCCTTCCTCCTCGAGCACGAGCCGGAGCTGGTGCTGCCGCACCTCACCTTCGAGCACCACGACCGCCTCCTCGCCCGCTCGGCCGAGTTCGCCGCCCCCTTCCTCGGGCGCTGGCTCGACCACGACGAGGCGATGCGGGTCGCCGAGTTCGCCACCCGCATCGTGCTGTCCTATCTCGCCAACCCGAGCCAGGGCATCGACCTCTCCGATCCGCAGTGCGCCCGGCGCGTGGTGCGGACCTATGTGCTGCCCGGCGTGCGCGTGCTCGCCTCGGGCTGCGACGCACCGTTCCTGCAGGACCACGTAGACAACCATCGAACGGTCCCATACGTGGGACTCACCGCCAGCAAGGGGGAAGCATCATGAGCCAGGAGATGCGCTCCACCGCCGAGATCATCGGCAGGGAGGACATCAACGACCTCGAGGCCATCATGGCGGTGTACAACACCGACGTGGACGAGGCCCTGCACGCCGTCCACTCCAACTACGACACCGTCTTCACCTGGGACTACGACAAGGGTCACCGGCCGAAGCTCGACAAGCTGTACGAAAAGGCCAAGAAGAGCCAGTGGAACGCCCAGACCGACCTGCCGTGGGAGACCGACGTCGACCAGGAGGCGCTCGTGGTGGCCAACGCGGTGGCCAACGGCGGCTTCAGCGAGGGCATCGACGTCACCGGCACCGCCCTCGCCAAGTGGGGCGACAGGGAGTGGATCCAGTTCGGGGTCGAGAGCCAGAACTGGACGCTGTCGCAGTTCATGCACGGCGAGCAGGGAGCGCTCGTGTGCACGGCCAAGATCGTCGAGTCCGTGCCGTGGATCGACGCCAAGTACTACGCGTCGACGCAGGTGATGGACGAGGCCCGCCACGTGGAGGTCTTCTCCAAGTACCTCGACGACAAGCTGTCGGGGCACTACCCGATCAACGCCCATCTGCGCCTGCTGCTCGACGACATCATCGCCGACAGCCGCTGGGACATGACCTACCTGGGCATGCAGATCATGGTGGAGGGCCTGGCGCTGGCCGCCTTCGGATTCATGCACCAGATGACGACCGAGCCGCTGCTCAAGCAGCTGCTCCGCTACGTCATGTCCGACGAGTCGCGCCACGTCGCCTTCGGCGTGCTCAGCCTGCAGGAGTACTACGAGCAGCTGTCGGCGGGCGAGCTGCGCGAGCGCCAGGAGTTCGCCTTCGAGGCGGCCGTGCGCATGCGCGACCGGTTCCTCCAGCAGGAGGTGTGGGACCGGATGGGCGTCGACCCGAAATCGGTGGCGCCGCTGCTGCTGCAGGTGCCCGAGCGCCAGATGTTCCAGACGATGCTGTTCTCGAAGATCGTCCCGAACTGCAAGAAGCTCGGTCTGCTCGACGCCGCCGACGGCTGGCTGCGCACCAAGTTCACCGAGCTCGGTGTCATCGCCTTCGAGGACTGGGCCGACACAGGCGAGGAGTACGACAGCCTGCAGGCCACGCCGGGCACGGAGGCCGTCGCCTCCTGACCGACGTGGAGGCCGTCGCATCCTGACCGACGCGGAGGCCGTCGCCTCCTGAGGACGGCCATCGGATGACACCGCCCCGAGCCTCCCGGGGTCAGGGGCGACGGGCAGGGACGAGTAGCCTGACGGGCGTGGCATCCACCCATGCCCCCTTCGGGGGCGCCGTCAGCGCCATGGTCACCCCCTTCGACGCGCAGGGCGCCGTCGACTACGACGGCGCCGCCCGTCTCGCCAAGTGGCAGGCCGATCAGGGGGTGGACGGCCTCGTCGTCGCCGGCACCACCGGCGAGGCCCCGGTGCTCACCGACGACGAGTTCGCCGGGGTCCTGCGCGCCGTGGTGGAGGCGGTCACCGTGCCCGTGGTGGCCGGCACGGGCACGAACGACACCCGCCACGCCATCGAACTGACGCGCATCGCCACCGAGGCCGGCACCGACGGCGTGCTCGTCGTCACCCCGTACTACAACCGGCCCTCCCAGCAGGGATTGGCCGATCATTTCGCCGCCGTGGCCGGGGCGACCCCGCTGCGGGTGCTCCTCTACGACATCCCGGTGCGTGCCGGAAGGCGCATCGAGCACCCGACGATGCTGCATCTGGCCCGCACGGTGCCGAACATCATCGGGGTGAAGGACGCGACGGGCGACCTGGCCGCCGCAGCCGCCCTGTTGCGCGAGGCGCCGTCGGATTTCGTCCTGTACTCCGGTGACGACCCGCTGACCCTGCCGTTCATGGCCGTCGGCGCCGTGGGTGTCATCAGCGTCACCGCCAACTGGGCGCCGGGAGAGATGTCCGAGCTCGTGGCTCGCTTCGCCAAGGGCGACGTGGAGGGCGCCCGCGGCCTCAACGACAGGCTGGTGCCCTCGTTCGCCTTCGCCACATCGGACGCCTATCCGAACCCGCTGCCGGCCAAGGCCGCGCTGCGGGTCCTCGGGCTGCCCGCCGGGCAGTGCCGGCTCCCCATGGGGCCGGCGCCGATCGAGCTCGACGAGCGGGCCCGCGCCGTGCTCAGCGACCTCGGCCGCAGCCTGCCGGCAGCCGGCGACGGCGCCGGTGGCTGACTCCGTCCGCGTCACCTTTCTCGGCGGCCTCGGCGAGATCGGGCGCAACTGCGCCTGCATCGAGACGGGGGGCCGCATCGTCGTCCTCGACTGCGGGGTCATGTTCCCCGACCCCGACATGCCCGGCATCGACCTGGTGCTCCCCGACCTGTCCTATCTGCGCGAGCACGCCGACCAGGTGGAGGCGGTGGTGCTCACCCACGGCCACGAGGACCACACCGGCGGTCTCGCGTATCTCCTGCGCGAGCTCTCCGCGCCGGTCTACGGATCGGCCCTCACCCTCGGCCTGGCCCGCCACCGCGTGGAGGAGGCCGGGCTCGACGACCGGGCCCAGTGGATCGAGGTTGCCGACGGCGAGCGCCGCACGGTCGGGCCCTTCGAGGTCGAGTTCATCCCCGTCACCCACTCGGTGCCCCACGGCTTCGCGCTCGCCTTCCACACGCCCCAGGGCGTGATCCTGCACTCGGGCGACTTCAAGATCGACCTGACGCCGGTCGACGGCCGGCTCACCGATCTCGCCCGCATCGGCGCGCTGGCGTCGGGTCCGGGCATCCGACTGCTGCTCGCCGACTCGACCAACGCCGAGGAGCCCGGTTTCACCCCGACCGAGTCGAGCGTGGGGGTGACGCTGCGCCGCCTGTTCGAGGACGCCCGCGGACGGCGGCTCGTGGTCACCTGCTTCGCCAGTCACATCCACCGCGTGCAGCAGGTGATCGACGCGGCGGTGGCGAGCGGCCGCAAGGTGGCGACGCTCGGGCGGTCGATGGCGAAGAACGTGGCCCTTGCCCGGCGCCTCGGCGTGTTGGAGGTCGACGACGACGTGTTCGTCGACGTGGAGGACGTCGACCGTCTCGACCCGGGGGCCGTGTGTGTCGTGTCGACGGGATCGCAGGGCGAACCGCTCTCCGCCCTCGCCCTCATGGCCGCGGGGGAGAACAAGTGGCTGCACCTGCGCCCCGGTGACGTGGTCGTCATCAGCGCGCACCCGATCCCGGGCAACGAGTGGGCGGTGGGACAGGTCATCGACGGTCTGCACCGGCGCGGGGCGACGGTCATCCACACCGGCGTGGAGCCGGTGCACGTGAGCGGCCACGCCCGCCAGGGCGAGCTGCAGACGCTGTTGTCGGTCGCCCGCCCCGAGTGGTTCGTCCCCGTGCACGGCGAGTACCGCCACCTGGTCAACCACGCCCGCCTCGCGCAGCGGATGGGCGTGGCCGAGGAGCACGTGGTGCTGTGCGAGGACGGCGACAGCCTCGTCATCGAGGACGACGGCATCGGCCGGGGCGACTCGGTCCCTGCCGGGCTCCTCTACGTGGACGGCACCGTCGGCGACGTCGGCCACGGGGTGCTGCGCGACCGGCGGGTGCTGGCCGAGGAGGGCGTGGTGGTGGTCGTCGCCACTGTCGACGTCCACAACCGCGAGGTGGTCTCCGCACCCGAGATCGTCACCCGCGGCTGGGTGCACGCACCCGAGGC
>DASRBM010000448.1:0-2202 GCA_035653635.1 Acidimicrobiales bacterium
GACCGAGCCCTTCGACGTGCTGCTGCAGGTGCAGGAGCACGACACCCACATCGACCAGCTCGTGCACCGGCGGGCCACGCTGCCCGAGCGTGCCGAGCTGGCCGAGGTGCAGCGCAGACGAGCGGAGCTCGACGCCCGCACGGCGACCGTGAGGGCCGAACGCGACGGGCACGGGTCCCGCCAGCAGCATCTCGAGGAACAGATCGAAGCCGCCAAGAAGCGAAGGGCCGAGCTGGAGCAGCGCATGTACGGCGGCCAGGCCGCGGCGCGCGACCTCCAGGCCATGGACGAGGAGGTCCGGCATCTCGCCCGCCACGTGGCCGAGCTCGAGGACCGCGAGCTCGAGGTCATGGAGCTGCTCGAGCCGCTCGACGGCGACCTGCAGGCCGCCGACGTGGAGCGCGACGCCCTCGACACGAAGACGGCCGACCTGCAGGCGCGCATCGCCACCGCCGAGGCCGGCATCGACGAGGAGGTGGCGAAGGAGCAGGCGCTGCGCCGGCCCCTGGCCGAGCAGGTCCCACCCGATCTCCTCACCCGCTACGAGGGACTGCGCCGGAAGCTCGGCGGCGAAGGCGCGGCCCGCCTCGTCGGCAACTCGTGCACCGGGTGCCACCTGACGCTTCCGGCCATGGAGGTCGACCGCATCCGCAAGGCTCCGGCCGACGCCGTGATCACCTGCGACAACTGCGGCCGCATCCTCGTGCGCTGAGCGCCGGCGCCCCATGCTCTACCTCGTCCGTCACGGCCGGACCGAGGCCAACGCGGCCGGCTTGCTCCTCGGCCGCATGGAGTCGCTGCTCACCGAGGACGGCCGCGCCACGGTGTCGGCGATGCGCCCGCTGCTCGGCACGCCGGTGCGGTTGGTGAGCAGCCCTCTCGGCCGGGCCCGGGAGAGTGCGGCGGCGCTCGGAACGGATCTTCCCGTCGAGCTCGACGACCGGTGGGTGGAGCTCGACTACGGCGAGTACGACGGCAGGCGGTTGACCGACGTGCCGGCCGAGGTGTGGGCGCGGTGGCGGGCCGACGCCGACTTCCGGCCGCCGGGCGGGGAGACCCTGCGCGAGCTCGGTCGGCGCGTCCGCGCCGCCTGCGACGAGCTGTTCGCGCCCGGCCCGGACTCGGCGCGCGCCGCCGATGTCGTGGTGGTGAGCCACGTGTCGCCGATCAAGGCGGCCGTGGCGTGGGCGCTCGGGGCCGACGACGCGGTGACGTGGCGGCTCTATCTCGCCACCGCCTCGGTCACCGCCATCGGGTGGGGACCGGGGGGCGCCGTGCTGCAGTGCTACAACCGCACCCTCTGACCCGTTGCGGCGGCGCCGTCAGCCGGCCGGATTGGTGTGGACGAAGTCGGCGACCACCTTGGCCAGCTCCGGGCCGCGGTCCTCCTGCAGGAAGTGCCCACCGCCGGCGATGGTGGTGTGGTCCTGTCCCCGGGTGCCCGGCACGCGGGCGAGGAACAGCTGGTCGGCCCCCTTCGTGATGGGGTCGCTGTCGCTGTAGGCGCACAGGAAGGGCTTGTCGAACTCCTGGAGCGAGGTCCATGCCCGCCGGTTCGCATCCGCTGCGGGGTCGTCGGGCCGCGTCGGGACGAGCAGGGGGAACTGGCGCGCGCCTTCTTTATAGGACTCGTCGGGGAAGGGGGCCTCGTAGGCGGCCACCACCTCGGGGGCGAGGTCGGTGGTGCAGCCCGAGTTCACGATGGCGCCGATGGGGAGCTCCGGTGCCTCCTGCGAGAAGCGCTGCCAGGCGAGGAAGGCCTCGCCCATCGACGTATCCCCGGTCGGGAGTCCGGTGTTGGCCGCCACCACCCGGCGGAAGCGGTCGGGATGCTCGGCCACGAGCCGGAGCCCGACGAGCCCGCCCCAGTCCTGACCGACGAAGGTGAGCCCGGAAAGCCCGAGACGGTCGAACAGGGCCTGCCGCATCCACTCGACGTGCCGGGCGTAGGTGTAGTCGCCGCGGCTCGCCGGCTTGTCGGAGCGGCCGAACCCGACGAGGTCGGGGGCGACGACCCGGAAACCCGACCCCACGAGCGAGGGGACCATCGTGCGGTACAGGAACGACCACGACGGCTCCCCGTGCAGCAGCAGCACGGTCTCCGCCCCGTGCGCCGGGCCCTCGTCGAGATAGTGGACCCGAAGGGTGCCGCTGCCGTCACCGGTGTCGACCTCCACGTAGTGCGGGGCGAAGTCGTAGCCG
>DASRBM010000449.1:0-4034 GCA_035653635.1 Acidimicrobiales bacterium
CCGACCTGGTGGTGCTGGCGGTAGCGGCCCGCCTGGGGGCGCTCGTAGCGGAACGCGGGCGTCACATACCACGCCTTCCACGGCACCGGGGGGTGGTGCTGCACGAAGGCACGCACCACCGGGGCCGTGCCCTCCGGACGCAGGGCCATCTCCCGGCCTCCGCGGTCGGTGAACTCATACATCTCCTTGTTCACCACTTCGCTCTCGTCCCCGATGCCCCGGTGGAAAAGCCGCGCCTCCTCGAACAGCGGTGTGAGAGCGAGGCCGAATCCGGCCCGGGTGGCCCGGGTGGCGAAGCGGGCCACCAGCTCCATCCAGCGCGCCGACTCCGGCCACAGGACGTCCTTCGTCCCAGCCGGGGCCCGAAGCGGCGCCGCGGCATGGTTGGCGCCGCGTGGCGCCGCGGCTTCCTGGCCGCCGCGTGGCGCCGCGGCTTCGTGGGCGCCGCCCGGCGCCTGCTGCTCGGTCACGCTCGACTCAGCCCTTTCGGCCGGGGAGCGAGCGGAAGGCGTCGAACACGCCGTCGAGCTGCTTGAGGGAGCTGAGCAGCGAGTCCAGATGGCCTGGGTCGGCCAGCTCCACCTCGAAGTGCATGCGACTCACCCGGTCCGGCGCCGTGTGGCTGGAGCTGGCCACGATGTTCAGGTGGTGCTCCGACACCACCCGGGTGACGTCGGCGAGCAGACGGGACCGGTCGAAGGCGAGGACCTCCACCGACGCCACGAACACGGTCGCGCCCTCGCGGTTCCATTCGACCTCGATGAGCCGCTCCTGCTCGCCGGCGGCGAGGATCGCGGCGTTGGCGCAGTCGGCCCGGTGGACGCTCACCCCGCGGCCCCGGGTGACGAAGCCGACGATCTGGTCGCCCGGCACCGGCGTGCAGCAGCGTGACAAGCGCACCATCACGTCGTCGAGGCCCTCGACGTACACGCCGGCCACCGGCCTGCGGGTGCGCCCGCGGGCGCCCGGCTGCACGGTGGTCGGCAACTGCTCCTCGTAGCCGCCGCCGGTGAGCTCCCGGGCCAGGCGCTGGGCCACCGACCGGGCCGACACGTGGCCGTCGCCGATTGCCGCGTGCAGCGCCTCGAGATCAGCGTAGTTCATCGCCGTGGCCAGGCTGTCGAGCGTGGTCGACCCGAGCTTCTGGATGGGCAGGCCCTCGCGCCGCAGCGCCTTCGTCAGCTCGTCGCGGCCCGTCTCGATGGCGTCTTCGCGCCGCTCCCGGCTGAACCACTGCCGGATCTTGTTGCGGGCCCGGGGCGAGGCGACGATCTGCAGCCAGTCGCGCGACGGGCCGGCCGAGGGCACCTTGGAGGTGATGATCTCCACCGTGTCGGCCGACTGCAGGTTCGTGTCGAGCGGGACGAGCCGCCCGTTCACCTTGGCGCCGATGCAGCGGTGACCGACCTCGGTGTGGATGGCGTAGGCGAAGTCGATCGGCGTGGCCCCGGCGGCGAGGGCGATGACCTTCCCCTTCGGGGTGAAGACGTAGACCTCGTCCTGCTCGAGGTCGAGCTTCAGCGTCTCGAGGAACTCGAGGGGGTCGATGGTGTCGGCCTGCCAGTCCACGATGCGCTGCAGCCACGCCATCTCGGCGGTGGTGGCGACCCCCCCGTCGCGGGTCTGCTCCTTGTATCCCCAGTGTGCCGCGATGCCGTACTCGGCCCGGCGGTGCATCTCGTTGGTGCGGATCTGGACCTCGATGGGCTTGCCCTCGAGCCCGATGACCGTCGTGTGCAGCGACTGGTAGAGGTTGAACTTCGGACTGTTGATGTAGTCCTTGAACCGTCCCTGGACCGGGCTCCAGATGGCGTGGATGGAGCCGAGCGCCGCCCAGCAGTCCTTCTCCGAATCGACGATCACCCGGATGCCGACGAGGTCGTGGATCTCGGCGAACTCCTTGCCCCGCACGACCATCTTCTCGTAGATGCTCCAGAGGTGCTTCGGCCGCCCGGTGACCTCGGCCATGACGCCCGAAGCCGAAAGCCGTTCGCGCACGGCGACGAGCACGCGGGCGAGGTACTCGTCGCGCTCGGGCGCCCGGCTCGCCACCATCTGCTCGATCTCGGCGTAGCGCTTCGGGTGCATGGTGGCGAAGGCCAGGTCCTCGAGCTGCCACTTGAGCTCCTGGATCCCGAGACGGTGCGCGAGCGGCGCGTAGATGTCGAACGTCTCCTGGGCCGTCCGCCGCTGCTTCCACTCGGGCATGACCGCGATCGTCCGCATGTTGTGGAGCCGGTCGGCCAGCTTGATGACGAGCACCCGCCAGTCGTTCGCCATGGCCACGAGCATCTTGCGGACCGTCGCCGCCTGTTGCGCCTCCTTGGAGTCGAACTGCAGCCGGTCGAGCTTGGTCACGCCGTCGACGATCGAGGCCACCTCGGGACCGAACAGCCGCTCCACCTCGTCGAGGGTGAGGCCGGTGTCCTCCACCGCGTCGTGGAGGAGCGCGGCGCACACCGAGCGGGCGTCGAGGCCGAGCTCGGCGATGATGGCCGCCACCGCCACCGGGTGGGTGATGTAGGGCTCCCCGCTCTGGCGGAACTGGTCGCGGTGGGCCTCCTCGGCCACCCGGCCGGCCTGGATGATGACGGCCCGCTCGGGGTCCTCGGCGACGGCGCCCCCAGCTCCCTCGGGGGTTTCGGTGATGGGGTGGCGGGCGTCGTAGCGGTCGAGGACGCCCCGCAACAGGTCGTCGAGCAGCCCGGGGCGACGGTAGGGCGCAGCCTGGCGCTCGACGGTCACCATTCCTTCACGGTACCTGCCGAAGAGCGGGCGAGCGGCGACAAGCCCTGCTCAGAGGTGCCCACGTCCGCCACGGCGACGTCGGCCGGATCAGCGCCGCTTGCCGCCCTTGCGCTTGTTGGGCGCACCCTTGCGCGGGCGCGGCGGAGGACGCCGGGCGCCCGAGCCCTGGCCCCCGGGTCGCTGCCCGCCGGCCTTGGCCCCCGACTGAGCGGGCGCCTCGCCGAGGTCCTGGTCGTCCTGGGTCGCACCGGCACCGGCACCGGCACCGGCACCCGGACCCCCGGCCGACGCGCCCTGCCGGGCACCTTGGCCCCGCTGCTGGCCGGCGCCAGGGCGTAGCACCTGCCCCTGTCCCTGCCGGCGCTGGGCCGCCTTGCTCGGCCTGGGCGCCCGCCCCGAACCACCCGACCCGGCGGTGGCGAGCGCTGCGGCCCGGGGGGTCAGCAGCTCGCGCTCGGTCCTCGCCGCCAGACGGGCCCGGATCGTCATGTAGCGCTGCTCACGCTCCTTCATCTGCGACAGCAGCGGCGAGGCGATGAAGATCGACGAGTAGGCGCCCGAGACCAGGCCGATCACGAGGGCGAAGCCGAAGTACTGGAGCGTGGTCGCGCCGAGCAGCTGCGCACCGACCACGAGCACCGACAGCACCGGCAGGATGGCTACCAGCGAGGTGTTGATCGACCGGGCGAGAGTCTGGTTCATCGACAGGTTGACGACGTCCTCGTAGGTCATGCGCCCGCTCGCGCCGAAGCCCTTCGTGTTCTCCGTCACCCGGTCGAAGACGACGACGGTGTCGTAGAGCGAGTACCCGAGGATGGTGAGGATTGCGACCACCGTGTCCGGCGTCACCTGCAGTCCGGACAGCGAGTAGACGCCGGCGACGACGAGGAGGTCGTGCAGCACGGCCAGCAGGGCGGCGATAGCCATCTTCCACTCGAATCGCAGCGAGATGTAGATGACCACCACCACGAAGAATACGATCACGGCCACGATGGCCTTGTGGGTGATGTCGCTCCCCCATGTCGGGCCGACCTCGGTGATGTTCTGCTCGGCCTGGGTGGGCGAGCTCTGGGTCACCGTGGCGAGCGCCCTGGCCACCTTCTGCTCGAGGTCGGTGCGCTGGCTCTGGGACAGGTTCTTCAGGTCTGCTTCGACGTCGAGGTGGGCGGACGATCCGATGCCCACCACCTGCACCGAGCTCGGGACGACGCCCGCCGCCTTCACCGCGTCGGTGGCCTGGCTGATGCTGACGCCGTTGGCCGGCACCGTCCAGGAGGTGCCTCCCT
>DASRBM010000450.1:0-4328 GCA_035653635.1 Acidimicrobiales bacterium
CTCGCGGCGCGCCTCTCCCTGCCCGCGCACACCGAGGTGCACCACCTCTCCGAGGTGCTCACCTTGCCGGTGCGAGCGGGGACCGGCCGGGCCGGCGAGACGGTGATGGCGGTCGCCATGTTCTCGGCCCTCCTCGGCGCCGCCTTCGAGACGGCGCTCGCCACCGGTTACATGGTGGCGCAGTACCGCCGCTGGAGCTGGAGCATGGACGACCGGCTGTCGCAGTCGTCACGGTTCTTCGCGGTGACGGCCGGCACGTTGCTCGTGAGCGGCGCCGTCATGAGTTTCGGTGTGGACGTGTTCACCATCACCGACTACTCACTCGTGCTGTCGACCGTGGTGCCGCCCTTCACCTACTGGCCGGTGTGGCGGGCCGCACGCGACCGCGACCGCATGCAGGACCACGCGACGGGGCGGGTGCTCGACGTCGCCGGCGCGGCCGGCCTCGTGCTCGTGGGCGCGGTCGCCCTGTGCGCGGTGCCGGCCATGGTCCTCGGCGGCTGACGATGGCTCCGGTCCACGCGGGGCCGGGGGCGGTGGAGCGGTTCAGCTGCAGTCGCGACAGAGCATGGTCCGCGGCTCGGCCAGCAGCACGCGGTTCTTCACGAGGAAGCAGCCCATGCACACGAACTCGTCGGGGCGGCACGGCGCCACCACGTCGTCACCGGCCATGAGCTCGGTGACGGTGAGCTCCACGTCCTCGTCGTCGTCGAGGGCCGCCTGATCGATGGCCATGCGCACCTGCAGGATCCGGTCGAGGCTCTCCTCCACGTCCTCGAGGTCGAGCTCGGCGTCGAGGTCGGCCTCGTCGTCGACCACCACCGCCCGGGGCACGGCCTCGTCCTCGGCCTCGTCGTCCTCGTCGTCGGCCACGTGGACCAGGTCCTCGAGCGAGGCGGCGAGCACGTCCTCGTCCACGTCCTCCTCGGCGATGTCCTCGTTGTCGAGCTCCTCCTCGAGGAGGGCCTCGTCGTCGAGTTCCCCGATGGCCATCTCCTCGGGCGGCTCGAGATCCGGCTCGCCTTCGGTGAAGTGTTCCTCTACGACACGCTCGACGACGCCCATCGCACCTCCCCTCGGTGCAGCCGTGCGTCACCGGCCTGCCGGCGGCGCCAGGCCCCCCGTGGCCGGTCCTCCTGTGTGCAGCATCCGACGGCGGCGCCCCGCTGGCAAGGGGAAAATTGCTCGCCCGGCGGCTACGGCCGGGGAGACCGGTCCGGGCAGCGGGTCCGTTCCCGGATCCGGGCCCGGCGGGCCCGGATCGAACGGGCCTCAGCCGATGTCGCCCGCCACGTAGGCCTTGGTGCGGGGATCGGTCGGCTGGTCGAACACCTGGGCGGTCGGGCCCTGCTCCACCAGGGTGCCCACGCCGTCGTCGTCGAGGAGGAAGACGGCCGTCACGTCGGAGACCCGCCGGGCCTGGAACATGTTGTGGGTCACGAGCCCGATGGTGAGCTCCTTGGCCAGGGCGCCGAGGAGCTCCTCGATCTGCGCCGTGGCCTGGGGGTCGAGGGCCGAGCACGGCTCGTCGAGCAGCAGCACCCGGGGCTCCACGGCGAGGGCACGGGCGATGCACAGCCGCTGCTGCTGACCGCCCGACAGGCGGATGGCCGGTTGGTCGAGGCGGTCCTTGACGCTGTCCCACAGGGCCGCGTGGCGCAGGGCCGACTCCGCCGCTTCGCGCAGGAGCTTGCGGTCGCGGATGCCGGTGAAGCGCAGCCCGGCGACCACGTTGCCGAAGATGCTCATGGTGGGGAACGGGTTCGGGCGCTGGAAGACCATGCCGACGTCGCCGCGCAGCAGTTCCGCCGGCACGTCGCCCCCGTAGACGTCCATGTCGCCCACGAGGATCCGGCCGGTGACGGTGCCACCGGTCTCGTCGTGCATGCGGTTGATCGCCCGCAGGATGCTCGTCTTGCCGCACCCCGACGGGCCCACGAGGGCGGTGACCTTGTTCGCCGGCAGCTCGAGCGTCACGTCGCGCACGACCTCGTGCTTGCCGAAGGCGACACCCACGCCCTGCAGGTGCACGGGCAGGGCCTCGCTCGGCGCCGTGGCGCGGACGCTGCGCACGGGCCGCGAGAACCGTCGCGAGCGCCTGGCTGTGACGTGGTGCTCGGCGGGGCCGGTGGCGGTCTCGCTGGACATGGGGGACGACCTCCCTGGGGTGACGGAAAGGCTACCGGCAACCACCGGTGCCACGGCCGGGTCAGGGCCGGGGCCGCTCATCGGGCCCGGCGGCCGAGTCGGGCGGCGACCGCCCGGGCGGCCACGCTGATGACGAGGACGAGGACGAGCAGGACCAGCGCGGTGCCCCACGCCGTCTGCTGGGCGGCGGCGAAGGCCTGGGTGCCCTGCTCCCACACGACGAGCGGCATGGCCGCCATGGGTCTGCTCGGTGACAGGGTGAAGAACGAGCTGCCGATGGCGGTGAAGAGGAGGGGCGCCGTCTCGCCGACGGCGCGGGCCATGGCGAGCAGGTTGCCGGTCACGATCCCGCCGAGGGCGCCGCGCAGCACCACCGAGCGGGCCACGCGGCCGCGCCGGGCGCCGAGGGCCAACCCGGCCTCGCGCAGGTCGTCGGGCACAGCGCGCATGGCCGCCTCGCTCGAGCGGATGACGATCGGCAGCATGAGCACGGCCAGGGCGAAGCTCCCCGACAAGCCGGAGAAGTGGCCGAGCGGCTGCACCAGCACGACGTAGGCGAAGATGCCGATGGCGATGGAGGGCACCCCGGTGAGGACGTCGGCGGCGAAGCGCACCGTGTCGGCCAGCCGCCCCTTGCGTTCGAGGAGGAAGAGGGCGGCGGCGATGCCGACGGGGACGGCCATGACCATGGCGAGGCCGAGGATGACGGCCGTGCCCACGATGGCGTTGGCGATGCCGCCCCCGGGGATCGTGGGCGGTGTCGGCTCGTGCACGAGGAACCCGATCGAAAGGGCGTGCGCGCCGCGGGCCACGGTGTAGCTGACGAGGGTCACGAGCGGCACGAGGGCCAGCAGGGCGAAGGCGGCGCACACCACTGCCGCGCCACGCCCGAGCATGCGGCGCCGGGCCAGCGAACGCCGCGCCGCGGCGCGCACCGTGCCGCGCGCCAGACCGGGCGTGCGCAGCTCGCGGACCGGTTCGAGGACGGTGATGCTCACGTCGCCGCCTTGGCGGCTCGGCCCCGCAGCAGCAGCTGGCCCCCCACGTTCACGACGGCGGTGATGGCGAGCAGGATCACGACGAGGGCCATGACCGAGCTCAGTTCGAGCGACGACGTCGCCTCGGCGAACTTGTTGATCACCGCCGATCCCAGGGTGGCGGCCGGGGAGAGGAGGCTGTGGGGCACCGCGTAGCGGTTGCCCACCACCATGGCGACGGCGATCGTCTCGCCGAGGGCGCGGCCGGTGGCGAGGATCACCGCTGCTTCGATGCCGCTGCGTGCCGCGGGGATGACCGCCCGCCGCACCGTCTGCCAGCGGGTCGCCCCGAGGGCACGCGCCGCTTCGCGGTCCGCGCTCGACACGCCCTGCATGGCGGTGCGCGACAGCGCCACGACGGTGGGGAGGATCATGACGGCGAGGACGAAGCCGGCGAGGAGCACGCTCGGACCGAGCGCCTGGCCGTGGAAGAACCAGCCGAGCACCGGCAGACCGTGGAGCCACGGCTCCACGTGCCGGGCGAAGGCCGGCGTCAGGACGAGCAGTCCCCACAGGCCGACCACGATGCTCGGCACCGCCGCGATGAGGTCGATGCCGAGCGACAGCGGCGCCGCCAGGCGTCGAGGGGCGAGCTCGGACAGGAAGGCCGCCGCACCGAGGCCGACGGGCACGGCGAGGAGCAGCGCCAGTGCCGTCGTCGCCAGCGTGCCGACGATCAGCTCACCGGCGCCGAACGCGCCGTGCGTCGGGTCCCAGGCGCCGCTCCAGAGGAACGACAGCCCCGAGTGGGCGAAGGCCTGGCTCGACTTCGCCACCAGGCTGACCACGAGCGCGGCGAAGAGGGCGACGAAGAGACCCGCGCCCAGCCGGCGCACGGCGGAGTAGATCACGACGAGAACAAGGGCTGGCCGCTGCTCGTCTCGAGCTGCAGCAGGGTCTGGTGGGCGAGCGCCACGGCGTTGGCCGGCAGCGGCGCGTACCCGAGGGCGCTCGCATACTGCTGGCCGGACGTCGTGATCCAGTCGAAGAGCTTGCCGGCGGCGATGCCCTTGTTCGTGTTCGCCTGGCGCTGGTAGAGCAGCGTCCAGCTGAAGTTGGCGAGCGGGTAGGTGCCGGCGCCGGGGCCGTAGACGATGTTGAAGTTCGATGCGCTCAGCCCCGACGCGTTGGCGCCGGCGGCGG
>DASRBM010000451.1:0-2082 GCA_035653635.1 Acidimicrobiales bacterium
GGGCTCACCCTCTCCTACATCCGGCGGAACCTGCTGGCGCGCCAGCCGGCCAGCGTGGAGGTCTGCGCGCTGCTCGTGAAGGAGGGCCGCCAGCGCGCCTCCATCGACCTGCGCTACGTCGGGTTCCGGATCCCGCCGGACTTCGTGGTGGGCTACGGCCTCGACGTGGCCGAGAGGTACCGCAACGTCCCCGACGTCCGGGTCTACCGGGGCCCGGTCCCGGTCGACTGACCGGGACCGGGGGAGGGCGCCGGAGACATGAGCGTGGACAGACGGCGCGTCGAGCGCCTGGTGGCAGAGCTCCTCGAGGCGATCGGCGAGGACCCCGGGCGCGAGGGGCTGCGCAACACCCCGCGCCGGGTCGCCTCCATGTACGAGGAATTGTTCTCGGGCCACGACGGCGACCCGGGCACCCACCTCACCGTCACCTTCGCGGCCGAGCACGACGAGATGGTGATGGTGCGCGACATCCCCTTCGCCTCCCTGTGCGAGCACCACATGATCCCCTTCATCGGCAGGGCGCACGTGGGCTACATCCCGGGGGACGACGGCCGCGTCACCGGGTTGTCGAAGATCGCCCGGCTGGTCGACGACTTCGCCCGGCGCCTGCAGGTCCAAGAGCGCATGACCACCCAGATAGCCGACTGCCTCGAGCAGGTGCTCTGTCCCCGGGGCGTACTGGTGGTCGTGGAGGCCGAGCACCTGTGCATGTCCATGCGCGGCGTGAAGAAGCCGGGCACGCTCACCGTGACGTCGGCCGTCCGGGGGCTCTTCCGCGACGACCCCCGCACCCGTGCCGAGGCCATGCAGTTCGTTCACGGTCACTGAGGGGCTGCGTCTACGCTCGGCCGGGTGCAGGCAGCGACGCGGCCCATGGTGATGGGGGTCCTCAACGTGACCCCGGACTCCTTCTCGGACGGCGGCCGCTACCTCGACCCCGACCGCGCCGTCGAGCACGGGCTCGACATGGCGGCGGCCGGTGCGGACGTGGTCGACGTCGGCGGGGAGTCGAGCCGGCCCGGCGCCTCGCCGGTGCCCGAGGCCGAGGAACGGGCCCGGGTCCTGCCGGTGATCGCCGCCCTGGCCCCGCACGTGCGCGTGTCGGTCGACACCTGCAAGGCGGCGGTTGCCGAGGCGGCCCTCGCTGCGGGGGCGAGCCTGGTCAACGACATCAGCGCCTCGCCCGAGCTGTGGCGGCTGGCCGCCTCGGCAGGGGCCGGGTACGTGGTGGTCCACATGCAGGGCACGCCGGCCACGATGCAGCGCGACCCCCGCTACGAAGACGTGGTCGGGGAGGTGTTCGGCTTCCTGGCCGCCCGCGCCGCGCAGGCGGAGGCCGAGGGGGTGCGCGAGGTCTGGGTCGACCCGGGCATCGGTTTCGGCAAGACCCCGGCGCACAACCTGAGGCTGCTGCGCGAGCTGCCCCGTGTCGTGGCGGCGGGCCGCCCCGTGCTGGTCGGCACGAGCCGAAAGGGCTTCCTCGGCCTCCTCGCGGCGCGCGAGGGCGCGCCGCCCCCGCCACCGGACGAGCGGCTCGCCGCGTCGCTCGCCAGCGCGGTGTGGGCCATGGCGTGCGGTGCTTCCATGGTGCGCGTGCACGACGTCGCCGCCACCGTGCAAGCCGCCGTGCTCGTGGGCGCCACGCGTCTGGGCGAGGTCCGCGGCGCGCCGCAGCCGGCGGTCGACGGGGCCCGGCCATGAGGGGCAAGTGGGCCGCCGGCATCTCGCCGCGCAACTTCACCTGGGTGGTGAAGGAGCACCTGGCGATGAGCGAGCGCCCGGGCGGCTCCGCGCCCAACCACCGCAGGGTGCGGCGCCAGGAGGAGATCATCTGGCTGAGGAACCAGGGTTTCACCCGGGTGGTGTCGCTGCTCCCCTCTCCGCACAATCTGGCCGCCTACGAGGAGGGCGAGCTGGCGTGCTCGCACTACCCGCTCCCTTCCGCCGGCGACGTGAGCGAGCAGCTGCTCGAGCTGTACCGCGATCTCGACGGCTGGCTGCGCTCCGGCGACAAGGTGCTCGTGCACCAAGAGGAGCTCGGCGACCGCGTCATGGGGGTGGTCGGCGGGTTCCTGCTCTGGA
>DASRBM010000452.1:0-5691 GCA_035653635.1 Acidimicrobiales bacterium
CGGTCGCCGGGGGCGTCGCGCCGTCGCGTACCGCCCGCAGGAACATGGCGGTGGCCATGGTGCCGGCCGACGTGGCCACGTCGGGGGCGACGGCGTGGAAGGCATCGGTCGCCGCGTCGAGGAACGAGGCCACGATCACGCGGTCGGCCACCCGGTGCTCTGCCAGCACCCGGGCGAGCGCCTCTTCGTAGGGCTCGACCGCCGGCGCGGTCTGCTTGATGTCGAGATTGACGGCGACACCGGGGTGGCCGTCGATGAGCTCGAGCGCCTCGTGCAAGGTGGCCACGCCGAAGCTGCGGTCGGCTGGCGCCCGCCCGCGGTAGGGATAGCCGTCCTCGGGCAGTCCCGGCGTCACGTCGGCACCGGGGGCGAACCAGTAGGCGTTGTCGAGCGCCTGCAGCTCGGCGAGCGTCATCGACGCGATGGTCCCCGACCGCTCCGTCGTCCGGTCGACCGTCGCGTCGTGGCACACGACCAGATGCCGGTCGGCGGTGGCGTGGACGTCGAGCTCGATGCCCGTCGCCCCGAGCTCGATGGCGCGGGCGATGGCGAAGAGGGTGGACGACGGCGCCTCCCATGCGCCGCCCTGGTGGGCGTAGGTGATCACCCGGCGGGCCGTCCACGGGTTTCCGGATCGGACGTCGCCGGGCACGGTCAGGCTTCCATCAGAGGAGCCCGGCCGCCGCGGCCAGGGCGCGGACGTCGGCCTGGGGCCGGGCACCGAGGTGCGAGATCACCTCGCCGGCGCAGATGCCGCCGAGCCGGGCGCACTGCTCGGGGTCCTGGCCGTGGGTGAGCCCGTAGAGGAAACCCGCCGCGTACAGGTCGCCGGCGCCGGTCGTGTCGACGACGGCGTCCACCGGGGCGGCCGGGACCGCCGTCGCGCCCTGGGCGGTGACGACGACCGAGCCGGCCGCGCCCCGGGTGAGGGCCCCGAGCACCCCGGTCTCCTCCACGGCGGACGCGGCCGCGTCGAAGGTGCCGGCTCCGAACAGCAGTCGGACCTCTTCCTCGTTGGCGAACAGCACGTCGACCTCTCCGTGGAGCAGCCCCAGGAACTCGCGCTGGTGGCGCTCGACGCAGAAGGGGTCGGAGAGCGAAAGGGCCACGAGGGCATCGGCGGCGTGTGCCACCTCCACCGCCCGGCGGATGGCCGACTTCGCCTCGGGGGCGTCCCACAGGTAGCCCTCGATGTAGAGCACCTGGGTCGACGCCACGAGGTCCTCGTCGAGGTCGGCCGTGGCGAAGGTGCCGGCCACGCCCAGATGTGTCGCCATGGTCCGCTCGCCGTCCGGCGTCACGAGCACCAGGCACCGGCCCGTGGCCCCGTTCTCCCCTTCCGCCGGCGCGGCGACGTGGCGACGGCGCATGAGGACGCCCGAGGCGGCGATGTCGTGGAGGAACACCTCCCCGAGCTCGTCGTCGGCCACCTTGCCGAGGAACCCCGCTCGCCCGCCCAGCGCCGCCACCCCGACGGCGGTGTTGGCGGCAGACCCGCCCGACACCTCGGTGCCGGGGCCCATGGAGCCGTAGATCGACGCCGAGCGCTCCAGGTCGACGAGGGCCATGCTGCCCTTCGTCAGCCCTACCTTGTCGAGCTCCTCGTCGCTCGCGTGGGCCAGTACGTCGACCAGGGCGGAGCCGAGAGCGAGCACGTCGAGCGGGTCGTCGGCGGGTCGCGAATCGTCCGGCACGGACGGGGACCCTAGTGCGGTCAGGGCGGTAGCCTGCCTCGGATGACGCCTTCCGAACGCCCGGACCGCGACCTCTCCGCAGCCCACCGGCTCCCCTACAGCGTCGAACCGCTCCGCTACGCCCTGCACCTCGCCCCCGACCTGGAGCGGGCCGTCTTCTCCGGCACGGTCACCATCGAGGCGGTCTGCCACGAACCGGTCACCAGTGTCGTGCTCCACGCGCAGGACCTCGGCATCGAGGAGGTCCGCGTCGTCGCCGGGACGGAGGACCTCGGCGCCACGGTCGGCGTCGACGACCACGAGGACCGCCTCGCCATCGAGCTCGCCCGCCGCGCACCGGCCGGCCCCCTCGAGATCGCCATCCGCTTCACCGGCGTCCTCAACGACCTGCTCGCCGGCTTCTACCGGTCGACGTTCGCCGACGACGAGGGCGTCGTCCACACCATCGCCACCACGCAGTTCGAGGCGACCGACGCCCGCCGGGCCTTCCCCTGCATCGACGAACCCGACCGCAAGGCGGTGTTCTCGATCACCATCGACGTTCCCGAGGGACTCGATGCGGTGTCCAACGGTCACGTGGTGTCGGACGAGCCGCTCCCCGGCGGTGGGCGGCGCATCCGCTTCGCCGACACCATGAAGATGTCCACCTATCTGGTGGCCTTCGTCGTGGGCCCGCTCGTGGCCACCGAGCCGGTGGACGTCGAAGGCGTGCCCGTGCGGGTCGTGCACGTCCCCGGCCGCGAGCGCCTGACCGACTTCGCCCTCGAGGCCGCCGCCCACGCGCTGCGCTTCTTCTCCGAGTGGTTCGGCATCCCCTACCCGGGCGACAAGCTCGACCTGGTGGCCATCCCCGACTTCGCCTTCGGCGCCATGGAGAACCTCGGTTGCGTCACCTTCCGCGAGGCGGTGCTCCTCATCGACCCGGCCCGGGCGTCGCGGGTGGAGCTCGAGCGGGTGGCCGACGTGGTGTCGCACGAGATCGCCCACATGTGGTTCGGCGACCTCGTCACCATGAAGTGGTGGACGGGCATCTGGCTCAACGAGGCCTTCGCCACCCTCATGGAGCTGCTCTGCGTGGACGCCTTCCGTCCAGCGTGGAAGCGCTGGGTGAGCTTCGGCCTCGAACGCGATGTCGCCATGGCCACCGATGCCCTGCACCGCACCCGTCCCGTCGAGTACCCGGTCGGGTCACCCGAAGAGGCGCAGGGCATGTTCGACGTCCTCACGTACCAGAAAGGCGCGAGCGTGCTGCGCATGCTCGAGCGCTACCTCGGTGCCGAGCGCTTCCGTGAGGGCATCCGCCGGTACCTGCGCACCCACTCGTATGGCAACACTGTCACGAGCGATCTGTGGGACGCCATCGAGGAGGCGAGCGGCGAACCCGTCCGCCAGATCATGGAGAGCTGGATCCTCCAGGGTGGCTTCCCGGTGGTGCTGGCCGAGCGGGGCGACGGCGGGGTCACGCTCCGACAGGAGCCCTTCGCCTACGCGCCGGCCGACGGGGAGAGCGCCATCGGTTCCGGTTGGCACGTCCCCGTGATGGTCGGCGCCCCCGGTGGCACAGAGGCGGCCCGCATCCTGCTCGGCCCCGACGGCTCGGATGTGGACGCAGGCGGACCGAGCGCCGGCGCGTTCGTCGTGAACGCCGGCGGATCCGGCTACTACCGGGTCCAGTACGACACGGCCGGGCTGCAGGCCGTTGCCGGCGCCTTCGATCAGCTGCACGTACTCGAGCAGCACAACCTGCTGTCGGACACGTGGGCGCTCGTCGTCGCCGGCCGCAGCGAGCTCGGGGACTTCCTGAAATTGGCGGAGGCCGCCCGCACGAGCACCGATCCCGGGGTGTGGGCCCAGATCACGGCGCCGCTCGGCTTCCTCGACCACGCCTGCGCCGACGCCGAGCGCGCCCAGCTCGCCGCCTACGTCCGCGCCCTCGTGGGACCGGCCTTCTCGGCCCTCGGGTGGGAGAAGCGGCCGGGCGAGGACGAGCGGACGGCGACGCTGCGGAGCCAGCTCCTCGCCGCCCTCGGCACGGTGGGACACGACGAGGAGGTCCGCGAGCGCTGCCGGGCAATGCACGCGGCCTTCGTGTCGTCGGGATCGTCGCTCGACGCCGATCTGGCGCCGGCGGTCGTGGGCGTGGTGGCTGCCGCCGGCGGGGCTGCCGAGTTCGACGCCTTCCTGGAACGTCACCGCCACCCGGCCACTCCCCAGGAGGAGGTCCGCTACCTCTATGCGCTCGCGGGCTTCGACGACCCCGAGCTCGCCGCACGCGCGTACGGCATCGCCATCGGCGAGGCCCGCACCCAGAACGGGCCGTTCCTCGTGCATTCGCTCCTCGCCAACCGGTCGAACGGCCCGGCGACGTGGGAGCGCCTGCAGGGCCAGTGGGAGCTCGTGCTCGCCAAGTTCCCCGTCGCCATGGTGCCGCGCATGATCGACGCCGTGAAGCTGCTCTGTCGTGACGAGCGCCTGGCGGCAGCGGTGCGCGACTTCCTGGCGGACCATCCCCTCTCCACCGGCCAGCGCACGGTGGAGCAGATCGTCGAGCGCCTCGGGGTCAACGTCGCGTTCGCCGGGCGGCTGCGCAAGACCCTGGCGGGCGAGCTGGCGGCCGGCCTCGATCGTGCCGCTGCTCGCTGACGGGCGTCCCCGCCGCGCCCGGCGCCCCAATGAGCCTCGTCGTCATCGCGGTCAGCTTCGGCATCGTCTTCGTCGCCGAGCTGCCGGACAAGACCATGATCGCGAGCATCGTGCTCGCCAGTCGGTACCCGCCGTTGCCGGTGTGGATCGGCACCGCCTCGGCCATGGTGGTGAACACGGCGATCGCCATCGCCGCCGGACGGCTCCTCCAGCTTCTTCCGCACCGGGTGGTCGAGATCGTGGTGGCCGTCCTCTTCGCCGCCGGGGCGCTGTACCTCCTCCTCACGAACGAGGAGAAGGAGGAGCGCGAGGGCGAGGAGACGGCCGAGCAATTGCGCAGCGCGCACCGCATCTCGCTGGCGGCGTTCGGGGTCATCGTGCTGGCCGAGCTCGGCGACATCACCCAGGTGCTCACGGCCAACCTGGCCGCCCACTACGGCAAGCCGTGGTCGGTGTTCGTGGGCGCCGGTGCGGCGCTCGTGGCGGTGACGACCATCGGCGTCGTCGGTGGCCGGGCCCTCATCCGGGTGCTGCCGCTCGGCGCCATACGCAAGGGCGCCGGTGTGCTGCTGGCCGGATTCGCCGTGTACTCGGTGGTGGCGGCCGTCCGTGCCTGAACCGCCCGGAGCCGCCCGCATGAGCCGCCGCGACGACCTGTTCGCCCGTGCCCGGGCGACGAAGGGCTTCATGCCCGACGACGAGGGCGTCGCCCTGTTCGAGGCCGCGCGCCGAGCCGCGGGCGATCCGGTGCACCGTCCGGCCACGCTGGTCGAGATCGGGGCCTGGTGCGGCAAGTCGACCGTCTACCTCGGGGCCGCGGCGGAGGAGACGGGGGGCGTGCTGTTCAGCATCGACCACCACCACGGCTCGGAGGAGAACCAGGCCGGCTGGGAGCACCACGACCTCGAGGTCGTCGATCCGGCGACGGGGCAGATCGACACGCTGCCCTTCTGGCGCCGGTCCGTCGACGGCGCCGGGCTCGGCGCCAGCGTCGTCGGGCTCGTCGGCCACTCCGCCACCATCGCGGCCCACTGGACGACGCCGCTCGTCTTCTGCTTCATCGACGGCGGCCACGGTGACGAGCCGGCGTGGGCGGACCTGCGGGGTTGGGGTCCGCATGTCGCCGTGGGCGGCCTGCTCGCCATCCACGACGTCTTCCCCGATCCGGCCGACGGTGGCCGGCCGCCCTACGAGATCTACTGCGCCGCCCTGGAGTCCGGCCTGTGGGTCGAGGAGACCGGGATGGGCTGCGGAAGCCTGCGGGGTCTGCGCCGAACGGCGCCCGAGACCTCCTCGTAGACCTCGTCGAGGCGGCGGCCCATCGCGCCGACGTCGAAAAGCTCGGCCAGCCGCT
>DASRBM010000453.1:0-9696 GCA_035653635.1 Acidimicrobiales bacterium
AGGTTGTTCCACGCCCAGCCAGGGACCATGGCCTTCACCCGGCTGTCGAAGGCGGCCGTGGCGAACTCGATCCCGCCGCCGTAGCTGACACCGGTCATGCCCACGGCAGGCTCGCCGTAGGTGTCACCGGCGCTGTAGGCGGGGCTCACGCCCTGGGTGTCCTTGGCGATCTCGGGGCGGTCGAGGACGTAGCTGATGAGCGCGGATGCGTCCTTGCCCTCGGCGTCGGGGCTGTCGACCTGGGCCCGGCCGCCGGACTGGCCGAATCCGCGGGGGTCCCACGTCAGCTCGGCGTAGTCGTTGCCGATGAGCTGACTGTCCGGGCTCGTCGCCCCGGCCCCGCCCCAGCCCGGGCCTTCCATGATCGTGTAGACGGGGTGCGACGCCGTTGCGTCGGTCGGCTCGAAGAGGTTGAAGACGATCGGGGTGCAGTCGAAGCTGCGGATGTAGCCGCGCTCGTGGACGTAGCCGGTCGCCGGCTGCGAGGAGATGGCCGCCAGACCCGGGGTGCACGCACTCTGCACCGAGGCGAGGACGGTGCCTCCGGCCGTGAGCATCCCGGTGACGAGTGCCGCCGACCACACCACTGCCGCCGTCCGGCGCGCCCGCCGAGAGCTCGCCTTCACCGTCGCGTCTCCTCGCATGCCGCCCTACCTCCGCCGATTTCTCCAGGGCTCCGCCGCCGCCGGTTCACGAAAGGCTACCGACAGCCCCACTTTTCGGGCCAACCCGCATCCCCCCGCCGCGCAGCCGAGTGACCGATACACCCCCCTGCCACCATGACTCTCGTGGCCACCCTCGGTTCCGCACTCGAAGACGCGACGGCATCGGTCCGCGCCGCCCTCGGCGAGGTCGAAGTGGGCGCCGTCCACGCCCTCGACGCCACCCAGGTCCTGTACCTGGCCTTCGAGCTGGAGCGCCTGGCCCACTCCGTGACCCTGCTCTTCGCCCGCCGGGCGGTGGAGTCGAACTGGTGGTTCGAGGCGGGGTTCTCCAGCCCCGCCGCGTGGTTGGCGGAGGAGACGAAGACCTCCACCGGGGCCGCCCAGGACACCCTCGACACGGCCGAGCGCCTCGAGCGCCTGCCGGTCACGACCGAGGCCGTCAAGCGGGGCGAGCTGGCGGGCAACCTGGCCCGGGAGGTGACCATCGGTGCCCTCGCCAGTCCCACGGCCGAGGAGAACCTCCTCTACGTGGGCAAGACCGAGCGCTTCCACAAGACGAAGCACTACGTGCGGCAGTTGGTTGCCGAGTCAGAGTCGTTGGAGGACGTCGCCGCCCGCACGAAGGCCCTCCACGACCGGCGCAGCGTCCACACCTGGGTCGGCCGCGACGGATCGTTCAACCTGAAGGGCCTGTTCACGCCCGACGTCGGGGCAAGACTCCTCGCCTCGCTCCAGGCGGAGACGGCCGAGCACTTCTGGCTGGCCCGCCAGGAGGGCCGCCGGGAGAATCCGGCCGCCTACCAGGCCGACGCACTGGTGGCCCTCGTCACCGGCTACGCCCGCAGCGGGCTCCAGGCCAATCTCGACCTCCTCGATTCGAACGGAAAGACACCCGAGCGGTCCCGGACCGACACCATCGTCATCCGCGTCGACGGGCGCGCGCTACGCAAGGGTGAGCTCGGACCCGGCGAGATCTGTGAGATCCCCGGCGTCGGGAACGTCTCCGTCCAACGGGTCAATGAGCTCCTGCCCGAGGCATTCGTGAAGACCGTGATCCACGACGCGGTGGATGTCCAGGCGGTTGTGCACCAAGGACGCACGATCCCGGCGACGGTGCTGACCGCGCTCTACGAACGCGACGGTCACCAGTGCGTTGTGCCCGGATGTGGAATCCGCCGAGGTCTCCACGGCCACCACTACAAGCAGCCCTTCGCCGAGTCGCAGACGACGTCACTCGCCGAGCTGGCACTGGTGTGCCACCGCCACCACGACATGATCCATTACGAGGGCTTTCTCCTCGGAGGTGGACCAGGAAAGTGGACGTTCACGGGCGGGCAGCCGCTCGCGGATTGGGACCCGCCCGACCCAGGGCAGCCGTCTTCGGTATCGGCAATCGCCGACCCCGGAGTGGCGACCGGTGGATGGGACCTCCCCGACGACGACGATGACGACGATTGGGCGGTGGTTCTGAGTCCCTCTTCCGACGACGAAGAGGTGGTGGTGGACCTCACCCCTTGCGACGCCTCCCCTCCCGATGGCTCTCCCTTCTTCGAGGACACGGGCTGACGCCGGGGGTTCGCCCGCCGCCGAGCTACCGCCGCGCCTTCGCTGCGGTCCTATCGGCGCGTGCGCAACGCCCCGTGTGCGCCGGCACGGCACCCGTTGACCCGGGCCACCCGTTCCGCAAAGCTCTCGCTCAGAGCGCTCGAGAGGAGAAGCCGTGGCCGAGTACATCCAGATCGTCGAGTACCAGTCCGACGACGTCGACGCCGTGATCGAAGCCGCCAACAGCGTCCCCGTGCCGGACGGCGTCCCGAAGCCGAGCTCGGTGGTCATGGTCCGCGACCGCGACCGCCCCGGCACCTACGCCACCATCCTGCGCTTCGACTCCTACGAGGACGCCATGAAGCACTCGGAGAGCGACGCAACCCACGAACGCATCGCCAAGCTCGGTCCCCTCATGAAGGGCGAGACGCGCTTCTACAACCTCGACGTCATCCACGAGCAGAAGCCCTGACCGGTCCCGCGAGGACCGGGAGCCCCGCCGTCAGGCGCGCGAACGCGAGGGCGGCGGGGTCAAGGCCGGCCGAAGGCCGCCCGCGGGCTCGGTCTTGAGGCCGCCGCTCCCGAGGCGCCTGACTCGAGGATCATGACTCCGGCCCCCCCGACCGGGGGGCCTGTCCGCCAATGCTTGGTAACGAGATCGCTCAGCTCGTGGCCTGGTGCGTCGGCGTAGAGCCGTCCGGGGCGAGCAGGTCGAAGCCGTCGGGAGTGTTGAGATATCCCGGGGAGGTTCCCGGGGTGTCGGCCACGCCGTACTGCCAGACGATGGCCTGGGTGGTCGGATCGATGGCCACCATCCGGTCGCGGTAGTCGTCGTTGGTCATGAAGACCCCGCTCGGCAGCAGCTCCGTGAGCGAAGGCTGGTTGAGCTCGCCCAGTCCCGAGGTCGGCTGGTAGCGGTAGAGGATCTGGCCCTCGCGGTTCACCTCGAGGATCTGGCCCGGGTGCGCGTAGTCCGACACCAGGTACAGGTCCGGCCCGAGCTGCTGGGCGTCCGACGGATAGTGCATGTTGATGTGGGTGGTCCACACGAGTTTCCCCTGGGTCGTGTACTCGGACAGCCACGAGCCGTTGATCTCGGACACGAGCAGGTTGCCGTCGGCCAAGGGCGTGTCGCCGTTCGGCGAGCCGAGGAAGTTCGGCGGCTCGTGATGGCACGAGTTGGTCGTCCCGATGGTCTGGGCGACGGTCTTGTCGGGGTTGAGGATCTGGATCGTGCAGGCCATGGCGTTGGCCACGGTGATCTGACCGTTCTTGAGGAGATAGGCGTCGTCGGGTTCGTGCAGGTAGCCGACCGAGGTGCCGATCACCTTCGGATGTCCGTACTGCCACAGGACCTGGCCCGACGGGTAGCCGAGGATCACGATGGTCTCGTTCTCCTCCTGGTTGATGATGATCTCGCTCCCCTTCTTGGCGAAGAAGGAGTCGTCGGGGAAGTAGAAACCGCCGGGCGGGGCCGGCATCGTCGGCGACGGGTACTGCCAGATGATCTTGTTGGTGTCGTCGAGCACGAGCAGCCGATTGTTGCCGCGGTCGGCCACGAGGAGCTTGTCGCCGAAGAACGGTGAACCGGCGCCCGGTGCACCGGCGGTGCCGAAGGCGGTATTGGGCGTGAACATCTCGACGGATGCGACGGGCTGGCCGTTGCGCTCCCCACCCACGATCCAGGCCCGGTTGCCGACCACCTGGGCGGCGCCGTAGGCGACAGGGACCGGCAGCGTGCCCGCGTTGAGCAGGGCGTGCCGGCTCGTGTCGAAGGCGTAGATGGCGCCGGTGGCCTGCCCCGACGACGAGGCGCTCGACCCGGCCGACGGGGACGAGGACGAGGACGAGGACGAACCCGCCCCGGCCCCAGCGCCCGGCGACGAGGACGAGCTCGAAGCGTTCGTCACTCCCCCGGCCACGTAGACGTGGTTGCCGATCACGGCCGCGACCGCGCCCTCGACGGGCTGAGGCAGATGGGCGATGACCTTGGCCGACTTCGCCGACGGGTCGATCTGCTGCACGGCGTCGACCGGCTGACCGGCTGTGTTTCCGGAGCTGCTCGTGATGGCCTCGCCGCCGAAGACGTAGATCTTGCCGCCGTAGGCGACGGTGGCCCCGTATCGGACGGGGACCGGCAGGTTGGCGACGACGCTGTAGTGCGAGCCGTCGGTGGTGGCGAGCACCTGTGGATCGGGATTGGTGCCGTCGTAGCCGCCGACGACGTAGGCGGTGTCGCCGATGGTGACGGCGCTGTCGTCGGAGCGGGGTTGCGGCAGCTGACCGGTCGTCGATGCCGTCACCGACGGCGAGGTGGATGTCGGACCGGTGAAGCTCTCCACCGTGGCGACCGTGGTGGGGGTTCCGCCGCCGAAGAGATAGCCCGTCCCGTGCAGGGTCGCGCCGCCGGCGTCGTGGGTGGCGGCGGCCAGGTGCCCGACCACCGACGACGTGCCACTCGACACGTCGAGGCTCAAGATGGTCGCCGTCGAGGCCTGCGAGGCGAGGAGGCCCCCGACCACGAGCAGGCTGTTGCCCGAGGCCGGCAGTACCACCTCGCGCGACAGCGCACCCGGGAGCGTCCACGGCACGATTCCCGCCTCGACCGCCGGGATGCCGGCCCCTGTCGTGCGCGCCGCCCCGGCCGCCGTCGTCGAGGTCGTGGCCGAGGTGTTGGATGCCTTGCCCGACCCGGCCACCACGCTGGCGACGATCACGATGAGGACGAGGAGCGCGGCGGCGCCGGCGACGACGGCCCGCCGGCGGCGGATCTGTGCCCGTCGCCGTGCGCTCCGCTGGGTGCGAGAAGGTGGCGCGCTGCGATCGGTCACGACGATCCTTTCCGGCTCAGGGGACGGTGGTCGGCCCGCGGGAGCCGTTTCCGGACCCACCGGCGGCCGAGGGCGGTCCGGCTATACCCAGGCGCCGACCCTATAGCCGACTCATGACGCCGCAATGACACCCCGCCCGCATGGCTCGCTGGGTGACCAGGCCAGTACCGTGGAGAGCCGTGCTCACCGCCGCCGATCGCCGGGCCCTGACGCGCTACCGGGTCCTGGCCTATACGACGGCGGTCCTGCTGATCGTGCTCGTCTTCGTCGGGATCCCCCTGCAGGTCTGGGACCACAACCTGTGGGTGGTGCGGATCGTCGGCACGGCCCACGGCTATCTCTATCTGGTGTACCTGGTGATCGCCTTCGACTTCACCAGGCGTCTGCGGATCCCGCTGCTCGTGATGATCCTCGTGCTCCTGGCCGGCACCGTGCCCTTCTGCGCCATCGTCGCCGAACGGCTTCTCACCCGGCGCTTCGACCGCATGGCGGCCGAGCCGGCCACGGTGAGCCCGGCGACGTCATGACCGAGGCGCCGGCGCCCGCGTCGGCCCGGTCGGCCCGCTCGGTGTGGTGGAGCCGGCGTTCGGTCCTGGCCCACGTGGCGCTCGTCATCTGGGTGCCGGGCTGCGCGGTGGCCGCGTGGTGGCAGGTCGGCATCGCCCTCGGCGGCGACAGCCTCGGCTGGGTGTACTCGGTCATGTGGCCGTGCTTCGCCGTGTTCGGCATCGTCTTCTGGTGGTTCCTCGTGCACGACGACCCCGAGCAGCTCGGCGCCCGGGGCCTGCGCCGCCGCCAGGCCCAGACGGCCGCAGCCGCAACCGACCACGACGACGACCAGACGGACAAGGTCGCCACCGACGAGGCCATCGCCGCGGCCGAAGCCGAGGATCCTGAGCTCGCCGCCTACAACGCCTACCTCGCCTCCGCGGCGCAGCGCCCGAAGACGTGGCGGCGGCGCTGATCCGAAGACCAGCGCCGCCCTCAAGCCGACTCCACGTGGAGAGGAACCCGCCGGCGGCGGCTATGCCTCCGTCGAGGCGAGCAGTTGGTAGATCTCCTTCGTCGCCCGGCGGAGGATCTCGGCCGCCCGGTCGAGCTGGTCCTCGTCACCGCTCATCGCCACCTGCCGCACGGCCATGACGAGTGGTCCGATGGCGGGACCGATCTTCTCGCCGAAGCGGCGGCCGCGGCCACGTGAGGGCCGGAAGCCAGCCTCACCGGGTCCGGCCTCCTGATGTGCCGTGCGCTCTTCGAGGGCGCTGCGGCCGGCGTCGGTCAGTTCGTAGACGCGCTTGCCGTCGCGCTCCTCGGAACGGACGAGGCCCTCGTCCTCGAGCATCTGCAGCGTCGGGTACACGGATCCCGGGCTCGGCCGCCAGATACCTCCGTGGTGCTCCTCGAGCCGCGTGATGAGCTCGTATCCGTGCCCGGGCCCGTCGGTGAGGGCGCCGAGCAGCGCCCAGCGGATGTCACCGCGGCGCATGCGCGGTCCACGCATGGGGCCGCCCCATTCACCACCCCAGTCCTCCCACCAGGGTCCGCGCCCGCGGCCCCGCTGCCGGCCCATCTCCTGGGCCATGGCCACACCTTCCGGCCCCCACGGGCCACGCCAGTGGCCTGATTTCTTGTGTCCTCCCATGACTGCCCCCTTTCCGGCACCCCCGTTGAGGGCCCGGTTCGGTCTATCACGATATGTCGTTATCTACAGTTCTATCACGATATATCGCGATGTCAACCGGCGCTGACGCCGGGCCCGGCCTGACGCGCCCCGGCACCGAGCCCGCGCCGTTCAGAAACCGGGCAAGGGCAGGCTCGAGCCGCTTCCCTCGGTGCAGACGTACGCCGGGCACGGTGTCGTGAACGAGGTGGCCGTGACGAGCGGCAGGTTCACGAACGAGGCGGCGACGGCGTTGCGCTGGACCTGGTAGACGCCGCCGAGCAGGCGCGGGAGCTGGGCGAGCGAAGGCTCGAGATGGGGCGTGTCGGCCGTCGCCAGCGTGATCCGGATGCTCCAGCCCTTCGGGACGAGGGCGAAGGTCGGGAACACCTCGATGTCGTAGCGGTAGATCCGGCCCTGCTTGGCCCACACGGTGGACTGGGACGTATAGGGATGGAACGGGAGCAGCGGCGCGCCGTCGTCGCCGGTCCACGTGGCGCCGGGGACCTCGGCCCGCATGGAACCGAGCAACGCGCCGCTCGTGAGCGGCACCGATTGCCCGTGTGGCGAGACCTCCTCGATGGTGGCGACCAGCTCGGCGTCCTTGGCCGTGTCGGTGGCGTAGACGGTGGCGTCGATGGGACCGGCGATGACCGCGGCGTTCTTGAGCGGTCCGCTCGTATAGGTGAGGGCACCCGGACCGGTCCCCACGGTGGCGTCCTGCCTGTCGCACGGGAAGGTGAAGTTGGACCCGCCGTTGGCCTCGCCTTCGTGGAGCCCGCCGGCCGACCACTGGTCGGTCGGGAGGGAGCACGGACTGCCGGCCCCGGTGAAGACGACGGTGTCGGCTCCCCGTTTGGCCGTCGGCGCCACTGTGGTGAGACCACCGCGGTTGTCGCTCAGTGCGGGGGCACCGCCAGGCCCGCCGGCGAAGTAGAGCTTGGTGGAGACGTACCCGGTGTCGGCGGCGTCGGGCACGGGCCAGTCGGCCGTGTCGATCCATTGTCCGGTGTGCTGCTTGTCGTTCCAGTTGCCGGACTCGAGCGTGTAGAGGTGCAGCGGGTTCGCGGTGTGGGCGATGGGAACGGTGGGATCGGAGGCAGGACCGGGCATCCACGCCGCGAACCACTCGAGCTCGTCGGCGGCGAGGTCGGAACCGGAACCGGCCGTGATGTGGGTCCACGGTCCCATGAGCAGCTGGTAGCGCGGCGTCGTGGGTTGGCCGGGCTGCATGGGACCGAGCACCGACTGCTGGGCACCGGTGGTCGCGTCGTACCAGGCGTTCTGCAGGCCGGTGTAGTTGAGCAATTCTCCCCGCTGGAAGAGGTCGTTCCAACCGCCCACGAGGAAGGCGGCGATGTTGTCGTGGACCAGTTCGCCGAGCACGTTCACCGGGTTGCGGGCCGCCCAGTACGAGCTCCCCGCCGAGGCGGCCCGGCCGATGCCGGCGTTGCCGTCGTAGGCCTGGGCCCCACCCGTCTCGACACTCAGGACGGTCGGGATGTCGTACTGCCATGTGGAGCGGCCGTGGCCGAGGGAGGTGACCGGGCCTGCGGCCAGTTGCTGCACGAGCGCGCTTGGCTGGCTGGTGCCGGCCTGGTAGTCGACGTACTGCTCCTCGAGCGGATCGAGGAGCGGGTTGGCCGTGTCGAGACCCTCGAGCAGCGCCAGATAGGCGGCCGAGAACTCCACGTCGGGCAGGCCGCCCTCGGCGACCGTGTCCCGGAACAGGTCGTTGCCCGAGATCATCGGGAACATCGCCTTCACCGGGTTGGGACCACCATCGGCGTCGAGGGCGGCGACGGTGAGGAACTCGTCGATGGCCATGTATGACGCGCCGAACAGTCCAACCGATCCGTTCACCGACAGTCCGTGGACGGCCGCGCTCACCCCACCCTGGTCGACGGAGGCAGGGAGCTCGTCGGCGAGCCACCGCACGATGGTGGCGCCGTCGGTGGCCTGCACCGGATCGAACAGTCCCCAGGTGCCGCCCGATACACCGGTCCCCCGGATGTCGGAGATGGCGACCACGTATCCCTGGTGCACCATGGCCGGGATGTCGGTGGCGAAGTTGCTGCCCGCCTGGGCGATGCTCTGCTTGCCGTAAGGGGTCTGCTGGAGCAGGGCCGGGAACCCGCCCGGCACGGTGGCCGGGGGGCCGGAACAGACGGCGGACGAGCACGGACTCGTCGGGTAGTAGACGTCGACGCGCAGCACGGTGCCGTCACCGGCGACGACCGGCAGGTTGAGCGCGGCGCCCTCGCCGAAGCGTGCCGCCGGCGGAGTCCACGCACCGGACGCGCCGGACGCACCGGACGTACCGGAAGCACCGGACGCCGCTGCCGCCGTGGTGGCGCCGCCGATAGGCACGCCCACCAGGCCACCGGCGACCGCCGCCAAGCCGGCCACCATCCTCGTGACGCGCCGCCATCCCACCGGTGGCCGCATGTGCCGCCCTCCAACTGCTCGAGCCCCGAAACCGCCTGTCGAGCAGGCAGTTCTACCCGGGAACCGCGCAGGTCACCCAGTCCGGCGGGCGCTCCTGGTGCTCAGGCCACCCCACCGGCCGTGGGCACCGGCTGCTCCACCGGCATGGGCCCGCCCACGGCGTCGAGGAAGGCGGAGGCCACCTCGTACCCGCGGTCGACGAGCTCCTCGGTACGCGACAGGTCGCTGTAGAAGATGCGGCCCATGGAAGGACCGGGGATGACGGCGGCCTCCACGTCGTCGGGCAGGTTGTCGAGATCGTGGAGGACGCGGGCCTTGCGGGCCAGGGCCAGCGCGCTGAAGACGCGGTCGATGGGCCGGGGCCCGAAGCTGTCGATGTCGCTCAGACGCGGTCCGCACACGAGGACGAAGATGTCGGTGGCGCCGGCCGCCACCGCGTGCGACACGGGCACGTTGTTGATGACGCCGCCGTCGATCATCTCGATCCCGTCGACCTGCACCGGCGGGAAGACGCCGGGGAGCGCGCTCGACGCCAGCAGCAGCGGCT
>DASRBM010000454.1:0-4349 GCA_035653635.1 Acidimicrobiales bacterium
GCTTGCCGCCGGTCGGCGGCCCGCACGCGCTCTCGCGGGTGAGGCCCCAGGACTTCGGGGCGTAGTCCACGAACGTGTTCATGAGGTGGCTCGTGTTGACGCCCTTGTGGTGTCCCTCGGCGCTCAGGAGGCCGACGCCCACGTTCACCCGGCCGTCGCCCAGGGGGAAGATCCAGCCGTAGCCGGGCACGACGTTGCCCTCGCCGTCGCGGATGTCGAGATGGGACTCGATGAAGCCGTCGTCGTGGCGGGGCGAGCGGAAGTACCCGCGCAGCGCCATCCCGAGGGGGAAGGAGCGGTCCCGGGTGGCGCCGAGCATGCGACCGAAGCGGGAATTGGCCCCGTCGGCGACCACCACGTAGCGGGCCCGCACCTGGTGGGTCTGCTTGCGGGCCCGGTCCACCACGAGGGCCCCGACGCAGGCGGGCAGCCGGTCGGCCGCGGGTCCGTCGCCCGGGGCCGCCGTGTCGGCCGGCTTGGCCCCGTCGGCCAGGATGGGCTCCGCCGCCTCCACGCCCTGCCAGACCTTCGCCCCCGCCTTGGCGGCTCGCTCGGCCACCAGCTGGTCGAGGTCGTGGCGGGTGATGACGTAGCCCACCGAGGGGAACGACGGGTGCTCGGGCCAGGCCAGCTCGAGCGTCATGCCGTAGGCGCACGACCGCAGCCCGCGGTACATGTGGGCCCCCGACAGCGCGCCGGCGAGCCCCATGTCGGTGAGCTGGCGGACCGCCCTCGGCGTGAGCCCGTCGCCGCAGGTCTTCTCGCGGGGGAACTGCTTCTTCTCCACGAGGACCACGTCCCAGCCGGCGTCGGCCAGCCAGTAGGCGCACGACGAACCCGACGGTCCGCCACCGATCACCAGGACGTCGTGCACCCGCCCGTCGTCCTCGAAGGGGGGCGGCGCCGTGCCGTTCTTGTCGCCGCCGGGTGCCGGCGCGGCCTTGTCGTTGTCGGCTGCAGGGACCATCGCCGTCGATCGTAGGTCGGGGTCCGCGAAGGTGCCCCTTCGCCCCCCGCTGTGGCTCCGTGGTGAATGTGCCTGCGGGAACGAGCGCGTGGTAGAACCGCGCACGGCCATGGACCAGTACCTGCCGATCGTGCTGCTGCTCGGGCTGAGCGTGGTCTTCGCCGCCTTGTCGTTCGTGGCGTCGGCCCTGCTCGCTCCCCGCAAGCGCCCCACCGCGGCCAAGGTCGCGCCCTACGAGTGCGGCATCGTGCCCGACGTGGAGCCGCCGCAGCGCTTCCCGGTGCGCTTCTACCTGGTGGCGATGATCTTCATCATCTTCGACATCGAGATCGTCTTCCTCTACCCGTGGGCCGTGATCTTCCGCCAGCTCCGCACCTTCGGCTTCGTGGAGGTCGTGATCTTCGGCGCGGTCGTCTTCGTCTCCTTCCTCTATCTCGTGAGCAACGGCGCGCTCGACTGGGGGCCGGCCAAACGGCTGCGCGTGGCCCTCACCCAGCGCACGACCCAGTCCACCGTGACCCGCGTCGGCCCCGAGTCGGGCCCGCACGCGGGGCGCGCCGCGTAGCCGGGGGCGTCCATGGGTCTCGAAGACCTGCAGCACAACTTCCTCACGGGCCGGCTCGAGGACCTGGTCAAGTGGGCGCGGCGCATGAGCGTGTGGCCCGTGACCTTCGGCCTGGCCTGCTGCGCCATCGAGATGATGGCGGTGGGCGCCGCCGACTTCGACCTGAGCCGCTTCGGCATGGAGGTGTTCCGCGCCTCGCCCCGCCAGGCCGACCTCATGATCGTGGCCGGCCGCGTGTCGCAGAAGATGGCCCCGGTCCTGCGCCAGGTCTACGACCAGATGATGGAACCCAAGTGGGTCATCTCCATGGGCGTGTGCGCCTCGACCGGCGGCATGTTCAACAACTACGCGATCGTCCAGGGCGTCGACCAGATCATCCCCGTCGACGTCTACGCACCGGGCTGCCCGCCGAGCCCGGAGACGCTCATGCACGCCATCCTCACCCTGCACGAGAAGATCCGCACCGGTGCCATCACCCGTCGCCGCGACGAGGGTGGGGCCGGACGCGAGGAGCTCGCCGGCTGGGTGCCCGAGCGTCCCGACGCCGTGCGCCTGGGGACGCCGCGTTGACCGTCGAGCCCGGCGAGGGCCTCCTCTTCCCCCACCGCGACGAGTACCACGACGTGGTGCGGTCCCATCGCGAGCAGGGCTTCGAGATGTGCTCGGACCTGTGCGCGGTCGACTACCTCGCCCACGGCGGGCGCCGCTTGCCCGACGGCGTGACGCCCGAGCGGTTCGAGGTGGTCGCCGAGCTGCTGTCGGTGGAGCACCGGCGCCGGGTGCGGCTCCGGGTGCAGGTGCCCGAGTCCGACCCCGAGGTGGACTCGCTGTGGGATCTCTATCCGGGGGTGGAGGCCATGGAGCGCGAGGCGTTCGACATGTTCGGCATCCGCTTCGCCGGCCACCCCGACCTGACCCGCATCCTCATGCCCGACGACTGGGAGGGCCACCCCCTGCGCAAGGACTACGGGGTGGGCCGGGTGCCGGTGCAGTTCAAGGAAGCGCCGGGCCCCCGATGAGAGAGCACGACGTGGAGCAGGAGCTCGTCGCCGAGACCTACGAGGGCGACCAGGAGATCGTGCCGCGCGACCGCACCTCCCCCGACGAGCTCCGTCGCGAGGTCGGCGCCGTGCTCCGCCTCCCCGAGAACTACGGCCTCGAGGGAGCCGAGGTCGACATCGAGCGGACCGGCGACGACACCATGATCATCAACATGGGTCCCCAGCACCCGTCCACGCACGGGGTGCTGCGGCTCATGATGGAGCTCGACGGCGAGACGGTGCTGCGCACGAAGCCGATCATCGGCTACCTGCACACCGGCATGGAGAAGACGGGGGAGGAGCTCACCTACCAGCAGGGTGCGACCAACGTCACCCGCATGGACTACCTGTCGCCGCTCAACAACGAACTCGTCTTCGCCCTGGCGGTGGAGAAGCTCCTCGGGGTGGAGCTGCCGCCGCGGGCGGTGTGGATCCGGATGCTGCTGTCCGAGCTCCAGCGGGTGTCGTCACACCTCATGTGGCTCGCCACCAACGGCATGGACGTCGGCTCCACCACCATGATGATCTTCGGCTTCCGCGAGCGCGAGATGCTGCTCGCGTTCTTCGAGAAGACGACGGGCCTGCGGATGAACCACAACTTCATCCGTCCCGGCGGCACCGCCGCCGACCTGCCCGACGGGTGGGAGGACGACGTCACCCTCATCTGCGACACGGTGGAGCGCCGCCTCGACACCTACGACGAGCTGCTCACCGGCCAGCCCATCTTCCGTGAGCGGATGGAGGGTGTCGGCGCCATCACTGCCGACGAGGCGCTCGCCCTGTCTGTCACCGGTCCCATCCTCCGCTCGACCGGCGTGCCCTGGGACCTGCGGCGCACCATGCCGTATCTCGCCTACGACGAGCTCGACTTCGATGTGATCGTCGGCACCTACGGCGACAACTTCGACCGCTACGCCATTCGGCTCAACGAGATCCGCGAGTCGATCTACATGATCCGTCAGATCCTGGAGCGGATGCCCCAGGGCGACTACCGGGTGCAGGACAAGAAGGTGACGCCTCCGCCGCGTGCCCGCATCGACGAGTCGATGGAAGCGCTCATCCACCACTTCAAGCTCTTCACCGAAGGCTTCAAGGTGCCCGAGGGCGAGGTGTACGTGGCCGTCGAGTCGCCGCGCGGCGAGCTCGGCTGCTACCTCGTGTCCGACGGATCGGCGAAGCCCTACCGCCTGCATATCCGGGGGCCGTCCTTCGTCAACCTGCAGGCGCTGCCGGTGATGCTGCGCGGCGGGCTCGTGGCCGACGCGGTGGCGACCATCTCGTCGGTGGACCCGGTCATGGGCGAGGTGGACCGATGAGCCACCTGTCGCCCGAGGTCCTCGGCCGCGCCCGGGAGCTCCTCGCGCTCTACCCCCACCCGCGATCGGCCCTCATCCCCATCTGCCACCTGGCCCAGGAGCAGGACGGCTGGCTCCGGCCCGAGGCGGTCGACGAGATCGCCGAGCTCGTGGGCCTCACCCCGGCCGAGGTGGTCGGGACGGCGAGCTTCTACGACATGCTCCACACCGAACCCGTCGGCACCTATCTGGTGTCGGTGTGCACCAACATCGCCTGCATGCTGCGCGGCGCCTACGAGGTGCTCGAGCACGCCGAGCGCACCCTCGGTGTGCGGGCCGGCAGCACCACGACCGACGGCACCTTCACCCTCGAGGAGGCCGAGTGCCTGGCCGACTGCGGGCGGGCGCCGGTATGCCAGGTGAACCACCGCTTCTTCGGCGATCTCAGCCCCGAGCGCCTCGACCAGCTCCTCGACGACCTG
>DASRBM010000455.1:0-3104 GCA_035653635.1 Acidimicrobiales bacterium
CTGGCGCACCCCTTCGTCGTCGTCGACGACGAGGACGGCGCCCTCCATCGATCCCGTCGGTTGCTGGTTCATGCCCTGGTCCCCCCGACCGTTGCCCGCTCTGGGCGAGCCCCACTGCTGTGCCCGTCGCTGTCCGGCCCGGTGCGCCTGCTCCCCGGCAGGTGCACCACGACCCGCGCGCCCTGTTCCCCGTCACGGTCCTCGAAACGGACCGTCCCTCCGTGTGCCTCCACGAGCCGCCGGACGATGGCGAGCCCGAGCCCGGTGCCGTCGTGCTTGGTGGTGAAGAAGGGCTCGAAGATGCGCTCGGCCATGTCCTCGCTCACGCCCGGCCCGGTGTCGTCGACGACCACCGCAGCACCGCCCGGCTCGATTCTCCCCTTGATGCGCACGTTCCCGGTCTCGCCGATGGCCTGATAGGCGTTCGTGACCAGGTTGGCGAGGACCTCGGCCATCTGCCGGCGGTCCACCTCCAGAAGGGCGTCCTCGATCTCCACCGACAGAGAGATCCCGCGGGGTGGCGGGGTCGTCTCCACCACTTCGTTGACGAGGTCGCGGAGCTCCACCTCCTCCTTCTGGGGCTCACGGGGACGCACGAACGCGGTCAGGTCCTCGGCCAGAGCGGCGGCCTTCGCCGTCTCCCGCTCAGCCATGGTGAGGTGCTTCTCGAGGTTCTCCGGGGCAGGCTCGCCGAGGATCCGCCGGAGCAGATAGAGGGCGTTCGTCACCGCGGCGAGCGGGTTACGCAGCTCGTGGCCGACCACGGACGCCATCTCGCCGAGGGCCGTCAGCCGCTCGCTGCGCACGAGGGCGTCCTGCGCCTCGCGCAGATCGGCCAGTGACTGCTTCAGGTCGGCCGTGCGCTCGGACACGAGCTCGGCCGCGTAGCGGTGCCGGCGCACGAGCACCTCCACCGTGCCCGACAGGAGCAGCGCCAGTACCAGGCCGAGGAGCAGGATCACGTACGGCGCCTGGTGGGCGAAGCCACCGGTGAGGGGTTGCCGGGCGTCGGCCACGAGCGTCCACGTGGCGTCGCCGACCTTGGTCGTCGTCACGTAGTTGGGTCGTGGCACCGGGACCTGCGAGGTGTTGGCGACGAGAAGCGAGTTACGGTCGGCGGTCGGTGCCCCGTAGACGGCGACCTTCAACGACGCGAAGGGCTTCGACGCCGTCACCGGTGACGCCACGAACGGGTTGAGACTGAACTGCAGGTAGACGGCGTCGCCGGTCGGGGTGAGCGGCGGCCCCACGGCGAAGCCGGCCGTACTCGTCTTGCCGTTGAAGACGACACCCGTGGGCGTCGCCTTCGCGCCCGCCTTGGACAGGGCGGACGACAGGGCCGGGCCGAGCGTCTGTCCCACCTGGAAGCCTGCGCCGCTCTCCGCCGTCACGACGTAACCGCTGCCTTGTCGCTGTGCCAGCACGAGCACGAGTTGGCCCTGGGTGAGCGCCTTGGCCCGGTCGTCGAAGGCGGCCGGGGATCCTCCGGTCAGGGTGACCGCCGTCGCCAACGGGTCGAGAATGCTGCCGACACCACTGAACACCGAGCCGATGTAGACGGCGGCCTGGTTGGTGTTGCTGGCGAGGAGGGTCTGCTCCTGCTGGTCCGCGCTGTGCTTGGTGAAGGTGAAGCCGACGATGCTGACGGCGGCGATCACCACCAGGACCCCGACCGACAGGGGAGACGCGCGCAGCATCCTGTTTCGCATCGAATTCCCTGACCCCCACCCCGCGTACAAGACGCCTGCCCAGCGCCCTTGCCTTCAGGAATTGGACATCACGCGCTGCGCGAAGTCAAACGCTCTATGGCTATTCGAACAATCCAGGCGCAACGGGCAGGCCGGCCTTCCGGGGCCCATGCCTACCCACTGATCTCTCCTGCCTCAGCGATCACTCTCCGCCGGATTCGTTCCCAATTACAGCCACTCAGCGTGATATTCCTCAGAGGCTGACCCCGGGGGCCGATGAATTCGTTCACTGGTCACGGCGGCGTCTCGGTCCGTTTACATGCGCCTCATATGTTGCAGGCAACGGGGCTGCGGCCGGTGGCCCTCGATCGTAAGGACAGGTCTCCGGAGGTGCGAGGGATGGCGAGAGCGATCCTCGAAGTTCGTGACCTCTGGGTGGGCGACGGCCCTGGGGCCGCCGTCCAAGGTGTGAGCTTCACCGTCGGGCCCGGTCAGGTGTTCGGCGTCCTCGGGGGTCCCGAGGCAGGCAAGTCACGGCTGCTGCGGTGCGTGGGTCTCGACTATCCCCCCACCGCTGGCGGCATCTACTTCCGGGGTGACGAGATCAGCGGGGTCGGTCCGGATCGCCGGCGGCAGATCCGGGCCCGTGACATCGAGCTCGTGCACCCTCCCGCCCCCGAAGGCACCCGCGACAGCACCGTCGAGCGGGGTCGCTCAGCGCTGCTCGTGGCTCCCCGCCGTCAGGCGACGGTGCCGGTCGCGGGCATGCGCCAGCGCATCCAGATCGCGAAGGCGCTCACCAACGGCACGCAGGTGCTCCTCCTCGACGAGCCGTTCGCCGGTGTCGAGCCCCAGGTGCGCCGGCGCATCGAGGAATTGCTCCAGCGCCTGCGCGAGGAGGTCGGAGCCGCCGTCGTCATCGCCACCCGCGATCCCGAGGTGTGCGGCCGGCTGGCCCACGATCTCCTCGTGCTGCGCGACGGCGAGCCCGTGGATCGGGGGACGACGACGGGCGTCCTCGAGCAGCCTGCCGACGCGCGCCGGTGGGGGCTCGCCGAGGAGCGCCGCACCGCCTGAGCCGCTCAGGCGCCGTAGTCGATGCCGACCGGCGCGGTCGCCTCGGCGACGCGTGCCAGCTCGCTCTCCATCTCGGCCGCACCGGCCGCCACCTCGCCGTCGGCGAACAGCCCGGAGCTCGTGCGCAGCTTCAGCTCGCGCAGGGCCAGCGAGATGAGGAACGTCAGTACCGCGAACGGCACCGCCACAAGGAAGACCATGTCGATGGCGTGGACGAACGAGGCGGTGATGGCGTCGTGGATCGGCGCCGGCAGCCGGTTGATCACCTGGGGCGACACGTTGAACCCGCCGGCGCTCGCCGAGATGTGGGTGGACGACCGCACGTTGGCGGGCATGAGC
>DASRBM010000456.1:0-7195 GCA_035653635.1 Acidimicrobiales bacterium
TGGTGATGGCGTTGGAGGCGACCTTGGCCGTCGTCTCCGGCGCCATGTTCACCCGGCACCGGGCCAGTGCCCGGCGGTGGGTCGGTTCCTTGGGGACGACATCGACCACGCGGGCCCCACCCAGCGGGTCCAGGTGGGTCAGGCTGCGGTCGGGCACCGGGCCAGTCTAGGACACGGCGTTCGGGGCCCACTCCGGGGAAGGCACAAATGCGCCAAGCCCGGTAGACTTGGCACTCAAGACGTGAGAGTGCCAGCCGGTCGCCGACCGGCCGGGTCCGAGTGGAAAGGGGTGGGCTGGGGATGCCGACGTACGAATACGCGTGCGGCTCGTGCGGCGAACACCTCGAGATCGTGCAGTCGTTCCGGGACGACCCTCTGACCGAGTGCCCGGCCTGCGGCGGCCCCCTGCGCAAGGTGTTCGGCTCCATCGGCGTCGTCTTCAAGGGGAGCGGCTTCTACAAGACCGACAGCCGCCCCTCGGGCAAGAGCTCGTCGTCCTCCTCCTCGGACTCGTCGTCGAGCTCCACGGCTTCGGCGAGCGACAAGAGCTCGAGCGACAGCTCGTCGAGCGCGTCGACGGGCCCCTCGGGCGGTTCGACCGGGTCGTCGAGTACCTCGGGCAGCTCGAGCAGCTCTTCGGGGAGCGGGTCCGGCTCGGCGGCGGCCGCTTCCTGACCACCCGCGCGCCGCACCTCCCGCCCGGCTCCGTCACACCCCGGTCCGCCGCACCGGTCGTGCCGGGAGGCCCGCGGGATCGTCAGGAGCCGCTCAGCGACATCCCCTCGATGGCGAGGGTCTGACCGGCGGCGACACCCGGAAGCCACTCCACGTCGCCCCCGATGTGCACGAGCGACTGGAGCATGCGCTGCAGTGTCGAGGCGATGGTCACCTCGCGCACGGGTTCGGCCAGCGCCCCACCCCGGATGACGAGGCCCTCGGCGCCGACCGAGAAGTCGCCGCTCACCGGGTTCACCCCCGAGTGCACGCCCGAGATCGACTGCACGTAGAGGCCGTCGCCCACCGCGGCGAGGATCTCCTCGCCCGAGAGCGCACCGGGCGACAGGAGCAGCGCCCGGCACCCGGCGATCGGGCCCGAGGCGTAGCCGCCCCGCACGGCCGAGGCCGTGGACGTCGTCCCGAAGCGACGGGCTGCGGTGCTGTCGAAGACGAAGCCGCGCAGGACGCCGTTCTCGATGAGCACGTTGCGCCGGCAGGCGAGGCCTTCGGCGTCCGACGCGGCGGCCCCGAAGGCCCGCACGTCGGTCGGGTCGTCGACCACCGTGACCTGGCCGGCGGCGACCTCCTCGCCGATGCGGCCGGCGAACATGGAACGGCCCTTCGTGACCGACTCCCCCGACAGGGCGGAGCTCACGATGGCGAGCAGGCTGGAGCTCACCCGTGGGTCGAACACGACCGTGACCCGCCCCGAGCGTGCCTTGGTCGCCCCGAGCATGCGGACGGCGCGCTCCACGGCGTCGGCCGCGGCACGCTCGAGTTCGAGCGAGCCAGGGCCCCTGCCCGCGGAGAACCCGACCCCCGACTGGCTGTCGGCGCCTTCGCCGGCGATGGCGTCGGCGGCCAGGCTGCACACGGTCCGCCGGGAGGAGGAGACGATGCCGTTGGAGGTGGCGATGGCTGCCTCGGCGGCGATGTCGCCGTAGTCGGCGGACGACACGGTCCGTACCCGCGGGTCGATCTGGCGGGCCCGGCGCTCGAGCTCGAGCGCCAGCGCCACCTTGTCGGCCGTGGACGTCGTGAGGACGGCGTCGTCCCACACGTCGATCGCCGGGCGGGGCACGCCGTCGGGCGTGGCCAGCCCCACGTGGGGATCGGGCGTCGCGAAGGCGACGTTGTCGCGGGCCTCGGCGAGCGTGTCGCGCACGACCTCCTCGTCGAGGCTGCCGGCGTAGGCGAAGCCCTGGCGGCCGTCGACGAGCACCCGGATGCCGATCCCGGCGGAGGCGGCCGACGAGAGCGACTCGACCTCACCTTCATAGGCCCGGATGTCAGTCTCCACCCCCCGCGACACGTAGACCTCGAGCGCCTCCCCGGCGCGGGCCTGGGCGGCGACGGCCGAGGCCAACGCCTCGAGCTCGTGGAGGCCGCCCCCCACCGCCCCGATCCCGCTCGGCGCCGTCCCCGTCTCAGTCACCGGCCGTGCCCCCGATGGTGACGCCGGTCACCCGCAGCGTCGGCTGACCGCAGCCGACCGGCACGCTCTGGCCGTCCTTGCCGCACGTGCCGGGGGTCATGGCGAAGTCGTTCGCCACGGCGTCGACCCGCCGCAGGATCTCGGGCCCGTTGCCGATCAGGTTGGCGTCGCGCAGCGGCTCGGTGATGCGGCCGTTCTCGATCAGATACGCCTCCACCGTCCCGAAGACGAAGTCGCCGGTCGTGGTGTTCACCTGACCGCCGCCGAGCTTGGCCACGTACACGCCGTGCGGCGTCTGGGCCACGATGTCGTCGGCATCGGCGTCGCCGTTCGGGAGGAAGGTGTTCGTCATCCGGACCATGGGCAGGTGGCGGTAGCTCTGACGCCGGCCGTTGCCCGACGAGCGCCTGCCCTCCTTCCGGGCCCGGAGGAAGTCCCACATGTAGTCGGTGAGCATCCCGTTCTCGATGAGGACGTTGCGCTGGGCCGGGTTGCCCTCGTCGTCGACCACGAAGGTGCCCCATTCGTCGCCCACCGATCCGTCGTCGACGAGGGTCACGAGCGGGCTCGCCACCTGCTTGCCGACCTGGCCGACGTAGACCGAGGCGTCCTTGACGATGTGATCGGCCTCGAGACCGTGGCCGCACGCCTCGTGAAAGAGGATCCCGCCGCTGCCGGCGGCGAGGACGACGGGCACCTCACCGCTCGGCGCCGGCCGGGCCGACAGCTTCACGAGCGCCCGCCGGGCGGCCTTGTCGGCCACCTCCTCCACGTCGATGTCGTCGAACATCTCGAAGCCGACGGTGTAGGCGGCGGACTCGAATCCGGTCTGCATGCCCGTGTCCCCGAGGGCCACCGCCGAAACGGCGAAGCGCGAGCGCACCTGGTCGTCGTGGACGAGCACGCCGTCACTGTTGGCCACGAGGATCCGGCGCCGGCTGTCGGCGTAGGAGGCGGACACCTGCGACACGGCCGAACCGGCCGAGCGGGCGGCTTCGTCGGCACGGGTGAGCAGTTCGATCTTGCGGGCCTTGGCCACGTCCTCGGGATAGACCTCCACGGAGCGTCGCCGCTCGGGGCTCCGAGGGGTGAGCGCCACCACGCGGGTCTCGCTCGAGCCGCGCGCCACGGCGGACGCCGCTTCGGCCGCGGCCAGGAGCCCCCGCTCGGACAGGTCGGACGTGTGGGCGTAGCCCGTCGTCTCACCGACGACCACGCGGACGCCCGCGCCCCGGTCGCGCCCGGACGCGAGCTCCTCGACCCTGCCGTCGTCGAGGCCGGCCGAGGTCCCCCGGCGGTCCTCGGCGAACACCTCGGCGAACTCCGCTCCCTGTCGCAGCGCCGCTGCCAGCACCCGTTCCACGACGGGTGTCTCCACCAGCGGGGCGCCTGTTGCCTCCGACTTCGCCACCGGTCTTCCTCTCTCGTCCGAGGTTTCGTATCGTACCGGCGTGCCTCTCGAGCCCGGCCAGACGGGAACGGCGTCCGCCGTGGTGACGTCGGCCGACACCGCGCTGGCCCTGGGCACGGGTGAGGTCGACGTGCTCGCCACCCCGAGGCTCATCGCGCTGTGCGAGGAGGCGTGCTGCCGGGCGCTCGAGGGCGCGCTCGGTTCGCCCAAGACGACCGTGGGGGTCCGGGTGCAGCTCGACCATCTGGCCCCCGTCCGGGTGGGCGGCTCCGTGAGCGCCGAGGCCACCTTGGAACGGGTCGAGGGACGTCGTCTCGTCTTCACCGTGGCGGCCGTCGACGACGCCGGGCTGGTGGCCGCCGGACGCATGACCCGGGTGGTCGTGGACCGCGAGGAATTCCTGGCCAAGGCCCGGTGACCAGGGCACACGCCGTTCCCCGCTCCAACCGGCGCAAGGTAGCGTGAGTGCATTCCCCGGGTCGTCCGCGCCCGGGCAACAGCCTCCAGGTGCCCGCATGCTGCTCGACGACATCCACAGCCCGGCCGATCTGCGGGCCCTCTCCCCCTCCCAGCTCGAGCAGCTGGCCGCAGAGATCCGGGCGTGCATCGTCGACACCGTGACCTCGACCGGCGGCCACCTCGGTTCCAACCTGGGCGTCGTGGAGCTCACCCTCGCCCTCCACCGGGTCTTCGAATCGCCGAAGGACGTCCTGCTGTGGGACACCGGGCACCAGGCCTACGTGCACAAGCTCGTCACCGGCCGGCGACCAATGTTCGACTCGCTCCGCCAGGCGGGGGGCATGTCCGGCTACCCGTCGCGCCAGGAGTCCCCCCACGACTGGATCGAGAACAGTCACGCCTCCACCGCGCTCAGCTACGCGCACGGGATGGCCGAGGCGTTCCGCCGGCGGGGTGAGCACGACCGGCGGGTGGTGGCCGTGCTCGGCGACGGATCACTCACCGGCGGCATGGCCTACGAGGCGCTCAACAACATCGGTCACGCCGGCAGCCGCGTCGTCATGGTGCTCAACGACAACGGCCGCTCCTACGCGCCGACGGTGTCGCGGCTGTCGGAGGGCCTCACCCAGCTGCGGCTCAACCCCTCCTACGTGCACGCCCGGGAGCGGGCGCGCCGGATGCTGCGGCGCATCCCCGGCGTCGGCGGCTTCGCCTATTCGAGCATCCACGGTCTGACGAGCGCGGTGCGCGAGATCGTCACCCCCCACAGGTTCTTCGAAGCCCTCGGCATCCGCTACGTCGGGCCCATCGACGGCCACGACGTCACCGGCATGGAGCACGTGCTCGCCCGGGCGGCGGACTGGGACGGACCCATCCTGGTCCACGTCCTCACCCAGAAGGGCCGGGGGTACGCGCCGGCCGAGGAGGATGACGTCCAGCGACTGCACGACTTCAAGGTGCAACCGACGCGCGTCGCACCCTCCGAGCTCGTGGCGCCCGCGACCTACACCGATGCCTTCACCCGGGCCCTGCTCGACGTGGCCGCCGAGCGGCCCGAGGTCTTCGCGCTCACCGCGGCGATGCCCGGTCCCACGGGCCTGCTGCCCTTCCAGGCCATGTTCCCCGAGCGCTTCCTCGACGTCGGCATCGCAGAGCAGCACGCGGTGACGGCGGCGGCGGGCATGGCCATGGGTGGCCTGCGCCCGGTGGTCGCCGTGTACTCGACCTTCTTCACACGCGCCTTCGACCAGGCGAACCTCGACGTCGGCCTGCACAAGCTGCCGGTCGTGTTCGTGCTCGACCGCGCCGGAATCACCGGCGACGACGGCCCGAGCCACCACGGCGTGCTCGACCTGGCACTCGCGCTTTCGGTCCCGGGCATGACCGTGTTCGCCCCCTCGAGCGCGCAGGAGGTGGCGCCGATGCTGCGCGAGGCGCTGTCGCTCGAAGGCCCGTCGGTGATCCGCTTCCCGAAGACCCCGGCGCGCCAGTCGGCGGTGGTCGGCGAGGGTCGTCAGGCGAGGCTGGTGCGACGAGGCGACGGCACGGTGTGCCTGCTCGCCGTCGGCAAGATGGTCGAGGCGGCCGAGGAGGCGGCGGACAAGCTCGCGACCGACGGCGTCGACGCCACGGTGTGGGATGTCCGGGTCGTCGCCCCGGCCGACCCCCGGATGCTGGCCGACGCCCGCGGGCACGGCCTCGTCGTCACGGTGGAGGACGGGATACGGATCGGCGGTGCCGGCACCTTCCTCGTCGACGCCATCCGGTCGCTCCCCGAGGACGACCGCCCCCTACCGCCCGTGCGCCTGCTCGGCACACCCCGCTCCTACATCGCCCAGGGCAAGCCCGACGCCATCCTGGCCGAGCTGGGCCTCGACGGGCCCGGGGTCGCCGGCGCGGTGGCCGCGGCGCTGTCGGAGGAGCGACGCCGCACCCCCCTGGCCTGAGGGCGCCCCGCGGGGGAACGGGAACTTGTTCTAGTTTCGGTCTAGGTTGGTGCGCCGTGGAGTTCAACCTGGCCGACCTGTTCGAGGCAGCTGCCGACGCGTTCCCCGAGCGTGAATACCTCGTGGCCGAGGGCCGCCGCCTCACCTACGCCGAAATGGAGCACCGGGCCAACCAGCTGGCCCACCATCTCGCCGCCCAGGGCATCGGGCCCGGCGACCACGTCGGGATCTACGCCTACAACAGTGCCGAGTGGGTGGAGACGGCGTGGGCCGTCTTCAAGCTTCGGGCCGTGTGGGTGAACATCAATTACCGCTACGTGCACGACGAGCTCAAGTACCTGTTCGCCAACGCGGATCTGAAGGCGCTCGTCCACCAGCGCCAGTTCGCCCCCAACGTCGCCGCGCTCCTCCCCGAGCTGCCCGAGCTGCGCCACGTGATCGTCGTCGACGACGACAGCCAGGAATCCGACCCCGTGCACGACGCGGTGGACTACGAGCGGGCGCTCGCAGCGCAGTCCCCCGAGCGCGACTTCGCCCCCCGCTCGGGCGACGACCTCTACATCCTGTACACCGGCGGCACCACCGGCCTGCCGAAGGGCGTGGTGTGGCAGCACCGCAACGTCTTCTACGCGCTGGGCGGTGGCATCGACGCCCTCACCGGCACCCGGGTGCAGCGGCCGGAGGAGATGGTCGAGAAGGGCCGGGCCATGGGGATGCAGATCTCCTTCCTGCCCGTCGCCCCGCTCATGCACGGCGCCACCCAGTGGGCCGTGATGGGCCAGAGCTTCACCGGGAACCGCATCGTCCTCGTGCCCCGCTTCGATCCCCACCAGGTATGGCAGCTGGTCGAGACCGAGAAGATCAACATGGTGATGATCACCGGCGACGCCATGGGTCGCCCCCTCATCGAGGCGCTCGAGCAGGAGGGCGCCCAGTACGACCTGTCCTCGCTCATCGGCCTGACCTCAACCGCCGCGCTGTTCTCGCCGTCGGTGAAGGACCAGTTCTTCGATCACTTCCCCAACCTGGTCATGACCGACGCCATCGGCTCGTCGGAGGGCGGGAACAACGGCTTGTCGATGATCAAGCCGGGTGGGACCACCATGAAGAGCGGTCCGACCGTGAGCTCGCTCGGGGGCACCGTGGTCTTCGACGAGAACATGGAGCCGGTGAAGCCGGGATCCGGGGTCATCGGCAAGATCGCCCGTTCGGGCGACATCCCGATCG
>DASRBM010000457.1:0-4522 GCA_035653635.1 Acidimicrobiales bacterium
GACGGCCTCTACTGCCAGTTCGACCACTGCGCCATGGGACTCGGCACCGAGCAGTACAACCGCGAGGCGAACATCGGCCGCGAGGCCCAGGACGCCTTCTCGGCCCTGAGCCACGAGCGCGCCGCGGCCGCCATGAAGGACGGCCGCTTCCGCGACGAGATCGCGCCGGTGTCGGTGCCGCAGCGCAAGGGTGACCCGCTCGTCGTCGAGGAGGACGAGGGGGTGCGCCCGGGCACGACGGCCGAGTCGCTGTCGGGCCTGAAGCCGGCGTTCGACAAGTCGGGCACCATCACCGCCGGCAACGCCAGCCAGATCTCCGACGGCGGCGCCGCGGTGATCGTGATGTCGCGGGCCAAGGCCGAGTCGCTCGGCGTCACCCCGCTCGGCGAGATCGTCAGCTACGGCCAGGTGGCCGGGCCCAACGCCTCGCTCCTGGCCCAGCCGGCGAACGCCACCGAGCAGGCGCTGCAGAAGGCGGGGAAGAAGGTGGGCGACGTCGCCCTCTTCGAGATCAACGAGGCCTTCGCCGTCGTGGGGCTCGCCTCCATGAAGCAGCTCGGCATCTCCGACGACGTCACCAACGTCAACGGCGGCGCCATCGCCCTCGGTCACCCGATCGGCATGTCGGGCACCCGCCTGGCCCTCACCTCGCTCCACGAGCTGAAGCGCCGCGGCGGCGGCCTGGCTGCGGTCAGCCTGTGCGGCGGCGGTGGCCAGGGCGACGCGCTGCTGCTCAAGAGCCTGGCGTAACCGGTCGCCGGGCTCCCCGGGCCCGGCGACACACCCCGGTACTATCAATCCACCCTATGAAGGCTTGTTCGGCGCGCCCGCGCCCGGTGTCCGAAGAGCGCAGATCGGCCCGCCGGTGAGCGGCCGGCGGCGCCCCACCGCAACTTCGGCCTTCGGGGTGGGCCGGCGCGAGTCGCACGACGCGAGCGGCTTCTACGGCCGTTTCACACCGCCGGTGCTGTCGGCCGACGACGTCGTGGTGCGGTCCCCCATCGAGGGGAAGATCGTGGCCGGCGACGCCCGGCACATGGACGAGGTGGAGGACGGCTCGGTCGCCCTCGTCGTCACCTCGCCGCCGTACTTCGCCGGCAAGGAGTACGAGGAGGCGCTGGGCGAGGGCCATGTGCCCGCCAGCTACCTCGACTATCTCGCCATGCTCAGAGACGTCTTCGCCGAGTGCGTGCGCAAGCTCGAGCCCGGCGGCCGCATCGCCGTCAACGTGGCCAACCTCGGCCGCAAGCCCTACCGGTCGCTGTCGGCCGACGTGACCGCCATCCTGCAGGACGAGCTCGGCCTGCTGCTGCGGGGCGAGGTCGTATGGGTGAAGGCGCGCGGCGCGAGCGGCTCGTGCGCCTGGGGCTCGTTCCAGAGCCCGGCCAACCCGGTGCTGCGCGACCTCACCGAGCGGGTGGTGGTGGCGAGCAAGGGCCGCTTCGACCGCGCCGTCTCGAAGGCGAAGCGCAAGGCGCAAGGCCTGCCGGCCGAGGTGTCGGTGACGAAGGACGAGTTCATCGACGCCACCACCGACGTGTGGGAGATCCCGGCCGAGAGCGCCACCCGGGTCGGCCATCCGGCCCCGTTCCCGGTGGAGCTGCCGCAGCGGCTCATCGAGCTCTACACCTACGTGGACGATCTCGTGCTCGACCCCTTCATGGGCTCGGGCACCACGGCGGTGGCGGCGGTGCGCACCGGCCGGCGTTACGTCGGCTACGACACCGACTCGGGCTACGTGCGCATCGCCGAGCGCCGGGCCGAGGACGAGCGCGGGCGGCGGCTGCAGGCCTCCGCCGCGCCGATGGCGAGCGGCAGCGCCAAGGAGCTCGCGGTCGCACTCCTGGAGCAGGCCGGCTTCCGCGATGTGCGCGAGGACGCGAAGGCGCCGGGCGGCGTCACCGTCACCGCCTCGGCCACCGACCGCGCCGGGCGCCGGTGGCTGTTCGACGTGTCGGGCTCGCTCGGCACCCTGCGCGGCGGCCTGCGCCGCTCCGAGGAGCTGTGGCGCGCCCTCGGCAAGGCGGCGGTCGTCCACGCGGCGGCCCCGACCACCCGGCTGGTGCTCCTCACCACCGAGGCCCCGACGGCGGGCAGCGCCGGGGACAAGGCGTGGCGCTCGTTGCAGCCGGCCGGCGACGCGGACACCGGCGCCGTACACGACGTGGTGGAGCTCCTGGCCGAGGACGCGCTGGCCCGGCTCACGACCCTCGCCGGAGGACGGCGCCGCTCACGTGCCCGATGACCGCACGACGGTCACCGAGTTGGCGACGGCCCTCGGCATGTTGCCGGCCGACGACGTGCGCGACGCACTGCGCCGACGCCCGCCCGCCCTCGCCGTCGACGGGAGCATCTGGGACCGGCTGAGCAAGCTCCACGCCTCGGGGCGCTTCGCCGAGGAGTTCGTGTCCGCCTTCGCCAACGGCCGTGCCTTCCTGCACGCGCCGGACGCACTGCGGGGCCGGACGCCCGTGCTCGTCGAATGGACCGGCGGCCGGCGGCCGCCCGGCGACGAGGTGGCGCCGGTCGACCTCCGCATCGACCACGTGTACCTGGTGAGCTGCAAGTACCTGTCGCGCACCATCGCCAACCCGTCGCCGGCCCGGCTCTTCGACGGGCTGCTCGCCACCACCGGCACCTGGGGTACCGGCGACTGGTACGAGGAGGTGGCGCCCGAGGCGTACCGGGAGCTGTACGCGGCGTGCCGCCGGGCCCTCGATCTGGTGGAGCTGCCCGACGACCCGGGGCAGCTGAGCAAGGCCGAACGCCAGCGCCTGCGCCGGGCGCTCGGCAGCGGGGCCTACCCGGCCGAGGCCCGCGACGCCTACCGGCGCCTGTGCGACGAGGTGAGCCGGCACTCGGCCGAGCGGTGGGCGGCCAACGTGGCCGCCGGGGGGGCGGCGGAGCGCCTGGCCTGGCGGCTGCTGCGCATCGGCAACGCCTCCTACTTCCTCCTCGGCGCCGACCCGCGGCGTCCCTTGCGCCTGCGAATCGCCAGTCCCTGGGACTGGCGCCAGGCCTACCAGCTGACCGGCCTCGACATCCGCCCCGGAGCGGCCGGGCAGCCCCAGGTGGACTGGACGATCTCCTACCGGCGCCGGGGCGACGGACGCGCCTGCACGGTGGAGGGCCACGTGGAGGTCCGCTGGAGCCATGGGCGCTTCGCCCAGCCCCCCGAGGCCAAGGTCTACCTCGACACCCCCACCGACGAGCTGCCCGGGTACTTCGCGCTGGAGCCGGCCGAGGCCCAGCCCCAGCTGTGGGAGGGCGTCGGGAGCGTCACAACGTAAACGCCGCGCCGTGGGCACCTCGGTGCGTCGGGTGACGCTTCGCCCAAGTCTTCGCGAAGTCGTGCGCCGGGGCGCAAGGTGGCCGGGAGAGGGGCGTTCCCCTCCACGAACCGGCCCGCCGGCGACGGGGGCTGTTCATGGCAGAGGCGGGTTTTGCGGGGAACCGATTTGTTGGGGGCGATGAGCATGGCGGTGACCTTTCAGGTGTCGTGTGCACCGTTGCACCGTCGCCGCTCCTCCTCCCCTTCGCAGGCGCAGAGCGCAGACAGGCGCCGCGCCTCGTAGATCGCCTGACCCGGCGCCGGCGCGGCACGCCCCCCGAACGCGTCGGTGCCGGGTCGGCGTTTCTTCGGCCATCGGCCGTTTCGGCCGGAGGTCCCTCGGGCCGCCGCCTGGTCGGCGGCTCGACCTGAAGAGACGGCCGGTCAGGCGTCGACTTCGCGCCGACCCTCGAGGGCCCGGCCGAGCGTCAGCTCGTCGGCGTACTCGAGGTCGCCGCCCACCGGCAGACCGCTCGCGATGCGGGTCGCCTTCACCCCGAGGGGCTTGAGCAGCCGGGCCAGGTACATGGCCGTGGCCTCGCCCTCGAGATTCGGGTTGGTGCAGAGGATGACCTCGGTCACCCCTTCGTCCTCGAGCCGGCCGAGCAGTTCCTTGACCCGGAGCTGATCGGGCCCGACGCCCTCGATCGGATTCAGCGCGCCGTGGAGCACGTGGTAGCGGCCGCGGAACTCCTGGGTCTTCTCCACGGCCACGATGTCGCGGGGGTCCTCCACCACGCACAGGACGGTGCCGTCGCGCCGGGGGTCGCGGCAGATGTCGCACAGGTCGCCCTCGGCCACGTTGAAGCAGCGCGGGCACAAGGTGACGTGCTGCTTGACGGCCACGATGGCGTCGGCCAGGCGCAGGGCGTCCTCGGGCGCCACCTTGAGAAGGTGGAAGGCGAGGCGCTGGGCCGACTTGGGCCCGATGCCGGGCAGGCGGCCGAGCTCGTCGACGAGGGACTGGAGCAACGTCCCGTACACGTCAGACCTCCTCGGCCCCGGGGAACAGCTGCTTCAGCCGCTGCTCGGGTGAGAGCCCGGCGCCGGCCGGTTCCGTCTCGCTCGCGAGCACCTCGGGATCGAGGAGCGCGCCTTCGTCGTCGTCGGGTGGCGGTGGCTCCTCTGCGGCGGCCGCCGCCCGGCCGCCTCGTGCGGGAGCCGGTGTCCGCCGGGCCGTGCCGTTCACGG
>DASRBM010000458.1:0-3489 GCA_035653635.1 Acidimicrobiales bacterium
AATAGGGGCCATGGAAGCATCGGGTGAGCCGATCAGCTTCCCAGCGGTGGCCCGGCGGGCCACGGTGTCGGTGTCCCTGCTCTATGGGGATGCCGAGCTGGCCGGGCGCATCGCCACTGCCCGAGAGCGCCAGCGACAGGCCGGACGGGACCGGGCCTGGCAGCTGCCGGCCCGCTCGCTGGTCACCGAGCAGAGCCTGCGGACTGAACTGGCCAACGCCAAGGACCAGATTCGCCGGCTGAGCGAGGAGGTGACGCTGCTGCGCGAGCGCCTTACCCGACAGCTCGGAGCCCAGGCCGATGTTGCGCATGGCCGAGCCCTTGCTCCCATGCTCGACCAGCTCGAAGAGCGCGCTTCGGAACTCGAGACGGAGAAACACGAACTACACAAGCGCATTGCGCAGTTCGAAGCCGAAGCTCGCGAGATGGCTGAGACCCTCGAGGCGGCGCGTTCTATGAACCGCGAGCTGATGAGCGAGCTCAACCGTCGCTCCGGCGGCGATGGCCGCTCCCGGCGATCCGAACGGTCGGGGTGATGGCTGTGTCAGCTACGTCCACGACACAGAAGATGCCCGTCTACCAGGACTTTCTCCGATGACGCCAAAGAACCGATGCCGTGCTCGACCGTCTCCTCGAGCGGGCACATCGCATCGAGTTGCACGGCGAGTCCCTCAGACGCCCGTCCGCCGACGACGGCGCCGGACCCACCGACGACGGCAAGCCCACCCGATCGCCCCGCAAGCGCCAATGACTCACCGACCACCCGCTGTGAGGCCCCAGGAGGCGCCAAGTCCATGCGCGTGGACCAACACACCGGGGACTCGTCCAGGCAAAATGCCTCCGGAGGGTCCTGTCGACCATCGCCTCGGCGGCCGTGACAGACTGCCGCCCGAGACCGCAAAGGAGGTGAGCGTCAGGGGATAGCCAGACCCAGACGTCGGCCGCTGCGCGGCCTCCGACCACCGGTTGGACCGACGTGTTCGGAAACGCCGGAACAGGTGTACGGAATCACCGGAATGCGCACTCGTAGGCGGTGGCCACGAAGCGGAACATGAGCTGCGTGCCGACGTCGTCGAGGGGGGCAAAGCCGAGCTCGTCGACGATGACGAGCTCGACTCGCAGCACCTGGTCGATCACCTTGCCGACGGTGTTGTCGGCCAGGCCTCGATAGAGCGTCTCGAGCAGCTCGGCCGCCGTGAAGTAGCGCACGCGACGGCCGGCATCGACCGCGGCGTGGCCGAGGGCCACGAGCAGGTGGCTCTTGCCCGTGCCGGCCGGGCCCACAAGACAGGGGTTCTCCTTGGCGGCGATCCACTCGAGGCTCGCCAGATAGTCGAAGGTGGCCTTCTCCACCGACGAGGAGACGAGGTCGAACTCCTCGAGCGTCTTTCTCACCGGGAAGTTGGCGGACTTGAGCCGGGCCCGGGCGTTGGACTCGTCGCGGGCGCTGATCTCGGCCTCCACCATGGTGCGCAGGAAGTCCTCGGGGCTCCAGCGCTGGGTCTTGGCCACCACGAGCAGCTCGGGAGCGAGCTGGCGCATGGCCGCGAGCTTGAGGCGCTTCAGGCCTGCGGTGAGATCGGCCGGAAGCGCCGGCGCCGGGGCGCTCATGAGAGCTCCTCGGGGGCGTAGGCCGAGAGCGGCCTGCTGGCGGCTGCCGGCAGGGCCACGATGAGCGCCTCCCCCGGACGCGCTGGACGCACCACCCCGGCGCCGGCCTCGAGGATCGAGCGCACGTCGCCCACCCGCCAGCGCCCGAAGGCGACCGCCCGCTCGAGCGCGCCGACGAGCGCCTGGCGTCCGTAGGCGGCCTCGAGGCGAAGCAGCTCGGGCAGCTCGGCGCCGAGCGTGCTCGCCCCGGCGGCTGCCGCCCCCTTCACGAACGCCTCGGCCGCCTGGCCGAGGGCGAGGACGGCCCGTTCGGTGTCGGATCTCGGCCGTGGCGCCCGGCGGGCCACCTTGCGGGGACCGCCGTAGTGGTCGTCGCAGATGGAGGTCTCCCCCGGGGCCACGAGCTCGTGCTCGGCCATGGTCGACCCCAGGTGGACGACCTTCAGGCACTGGCCGGTGACCTGCACCTCGACGCTGCGCCCGATGAGGCTGATGGGCACCGAGTAGCGGGCTGATCCGAAGCGGATGCAGCTCAGCTTGTCCACCTTGCGGGTGACGACCTTGCCGATCTGGGGCCGCAGGCTCGGCAGCGGCCCCAGCAAGGCGCGCTCAGATGCCAGGCGCTCGGCGGGAACGGCGCAGATCTCCGAGTGCAGCTGGCTGTTCACCTCGTCGCACCAGTCGGCCGCTTTGCGGTTCGCGCCGGCCAGGTCGCAGACGGTCGGTTCGGCCGGCACGACGAGATCGCGCTTCGCGTAGCCCACCAGGTGCTCGACCATGCCCTTCGACTCGGGATCCCCGCCCTCACAGAAGTCGGGCTGGAACCGGTAGTGGGTGGCGAAGCGCACGTAGGTAGCCGTTGGCACCACCACGTTCATGACCACGCCGGCCTTGAGACACCCCATGCGATCGGCCAGCACCACCTTGGGCACCCCGCCCAGGGCCTCGAAGCACTCGGCCAAAAGCGACAAGGTGGTGGCGGCCGTCTCGTCAGCGGCGAAGCGCACGAAGCGGAACCGGCTCCAGGCCAACACGGCGCAGAACACATGCAGCGGTCCCTCCGATCCCCAGTCGATGATGAGGGTCTCGCCCGGTGACCACACCCCGGGGCGCCGGCCCCGGTGGTGCCCGGCCCGCCAGTCGCTTCTGGCCTTGGCCACGAGGCGCCGGAAGTTGCGGGCCGAGCCGACGTATCCGGCGGCTCGGGCTTCTGGCAGCAGGCGCTTGGCCGAGATCCTCCCGTGGGTCTTGTCCACCCGCTTCGAGACGACGTCGGCCACGACGTCGTAGTTGTGGGCCCGCTCGGCCCGCTCGGGGGACATCCCCTGGGCTTTGAGCACGGCCAGCTTGACGGTCTTCGGGTCCACGCCGCAGATGGCGGCGGCGCCCCGGAAGCTGCCCACGTCGGCGTAGGCGGCGACCATGTCCATTCTCTCCCTCGCTGATTTCATTGAGCGTCCTCCGGTTGGAGCGGTGTGTGGTGTGCACCGCCACCGTCTCCGGCCGGGGGACGACCGTGGTGGATGGTTCAGCGAGGGGCGGGGGCTTCTCTGCGGCCACCCGCGAGGACTTCCTTCTGGCCACACGCGGGGACCTGGATCTGGCCACACGCGAGGACTTTTTCATGGCCACGGACATTTGGCCTGCTGGCTGGGGAAAGAGGGGCTGACCGAGGGTCCGCGCTTTTCAAGGCAAAATGCGCAATAGTTAGGCGCCACCTTCAGAAACCGTGGCGGGAAGAAGGTGTGCAGGTGAACGGTCCTGGCCTGCGGGTGATCTCGGGTTCTGCGCCGGCGCCGGCCAGCCCCTTGGACGCCGACGCGTTCCAAGCAGCGTGCGTGGAGGCGTTCGTGGCATCGTGGTCGGCGCGGGGCTTCAG
>DASRBM010000459.1:0-6184 GCA_035653635.1 Acidimicrobiales bacterium
GCGCGGACGACGCCGCGAAGGCGGCGGCACCGAAGGGGATGGTGCCGTACGACGAGGCGAGGACGAGTCCGTTGGCGAGCGGGAGGTCCTCGTCGTGGACGAGATCGGGGATAGAGCTGTCGCGTGCCGGCAGGAAGGCCACGCTCCCCAGTTCGAGCAGCAGTGCGCACAGGTACACCCACCAGATCGCGCTGACGAGGGGCACGAGGCCGGCTACGACGGCCCGGCCGAGGTCCATGGCGAGCATCGTCCGGCGCCGGTCGAAGCGGGCCACCAGCCGGGTGGCGAGGGGCCCGGCGATCATGGCGGGGAGCAGCCGGAGGACGAGGACCACGCCGACGGCCACGGCGCTGCCGGTGATGGCCAGGGACAACGCCATGAAGCCGATGGTGGCCATCCAGTCGCCGAAGGCCGACACACCCTGCCCCACGAGCAGGAGCCGGAAACTGCGGTGGCGGAGAAGTGCGCGCACGCGATTACGGTCTCCGCACGTGCGGACAGGTCCAGTGGCTCTCGCCGGGAGCGGCGAGTTCCTTCCGGTCATGGAGCCCGTGGACCGCGCCCTGCTCGAGGGGCGCCCGCCACGAGCCGCGTTTCTCCCCACTGCAGCGGCGCTCGAAGGCGATGAGCGCGTAGCGTACTGGCTCGACCTGGGCACGCGGCACTTCGCGGCGATGGGCGTGGAGCCGGTTCCCGTTCCCGTGCGCACCCGCGACGATGCGCACGATCCGGCCCTCGCCGAGCGCATCGCCGACGTCGGCGTCGTGTACCTGTCGGGTGGCAACCCGCACTACCTGGCCGACACCCTGCGCGACACGCCGGTGTGGGCCGCCATCGACAAGACGTGGCGCGCCGGTGCCGCGTTGGCGGGCTGCTCGGCCGGAGCGATGGCGCTCACGGCCGGGGCACCGTCCCTCGGGGACCACGGCGCCGCCGCGGGGGTGGCCAACGGTCTCGGCGCCGTGGAAGGGCTCGTCGTCATCCCGCACTTCGACCGCATGGAGCAGTGGCGGCCCGGTGTGGTCGACCGCTACCGGGCCTGGCTGCCACCCGGCACGCTCCTCGTCGGGGTCGACGAGGACACCGCGCTCGTCGGCGACGGGTCGTCGTGGCGGGTGGAGGGCCGACAGCGGGCCTGGATGATCGATGCCGACGGGGGCCGGCGGCCGCTTCAGGGGACGGTGGACCTGCCCGGCGTGGGCTGGGGTCCCTGAGGAGCGGAATGTTGCGGCCGCAAAGGTTGTTGGCATTCTCGTCCGAGGAGGTTGCCCGATGCCTGCAGTGAACGTTGCCGACCTGAGTGTGCTCCCGCACGTGGCCCCGGCGCCCGAGGCCCGACCCCGTCCCGTGGTGTCGGTCACGAGCGCGCCGTCGGGCTACGAGGGAGAGGGCTTCCCCGTGCGTCGCGCCTTCGCCGGCGTGGACATGGCCCAGCTCGACCCCTTCGTCCACATGGACCAGATGGGAGAGGTCGAATACGCCCCGGGCGAGCCCAAGGGCACGGCGTGGCACCCCCACCGCGGGTTCGAGACCGTCACCTACATGATCGACGGCACCTTCCAGCACCGGGACTCGACCGGCGGGGGTGGCCTCATCACCAACGGCGACACGCAGTGGATGACCGCCGGCGCCGGCATCCTCCACATCGAGCGACCGCCCGAGGCGCTCGTGGCGAGCGGCGGGCTGTTCCACGGCGTGCAGCTTTGGGTGAACCTGCCGTCGGCCGACAAGTGGGTCCCTCCGCGCTATCAGGACCTGCGCGCCGGTGAGGTGGCCCTGCTCTCCTCTCCCGACGGCGGTGCGCTCGTGCGGGTGATCGCGGGCGCGGTCGGTGAGCACCGCGGCCCCGGCTCCACCCACACGCCGATGGCCATGGTCCACGCCACCGTGAGCCCGGGCGCCCGGCTCGAGCTGCCGTGGGACCCGGGGTTCAACGCCCTTGTCTACGTCCTCTCCGGCCGGGGCACCGTGGGCGACGCGCCGGTGCAGACGGGGCAGCTCGCCGTCCTCGGTTCGGGTGACACCGTGGTCGTGCACGGTGCACCGAACCAGGACCTGGACGTGCTCGTACTCGGGGGCCGGCCCATCCGCGAGCCGGTCGTCGCCTACGGCCCGTTCGTGATGAACAACAAGAGCGAGATCGCCCAGGCGTTCGAGGACTTCCAGCGGGGCCTGCTCGGGACTATCCCCGCGAACTAGGGGGCGTCGAGCAGCACGACGGCGTTGTGGCCGCCCATGCCGAGCGACGACTTCGCCACCGGTCCCTCGACTGCAGCGGTGAGGCCGTCGAGGAGCCTCGGATGTCCTTTCGACATGCGGGGCGGCGCCGGGATGACCCCGGTCTCGAAGCCGTAGATGCTCGCCAGGATCTCCACCGCGCCCGACGCACCCTGGCAGTGCCCGACGAGCGGCTTCATCGAGAAGATGCCGGCCGCGCCGGTGAGCAGCTCGTCGAGGATGGCCGACTCGACGTGGTCGCACTGGGCCGTGCCGGTGCCGTGGGCGTTCAGGTAGGCGACGTCCTCGGCGGCCACGCCCGAGTTGGCGAGCGCGATGTCGAAGGCCCGGCGGACCTCGGCATGGTCGGGGGCGATCGAGATCGGGTGGAAGGCGTCGTGGGTCATGCCACCGCCGAGCACGTTGGCGTAGGCCGCATCCGACGAGCGCGACACGACCATGGCCACCGACGCCTCTCCGGGATTGAAGCCCCGGCTCCCCTCCTGGAAGGGGCGGCACACGACCTCGGGTGGTGAGTCCACCTGCAGCGGCCCGAGGGTGCCGAACGACTTGCAGTTCTCCGGCGTGATCGACAGGTCCGAGGCGATGACGACCACGTCGTCGGCGATGCCGGCGTCGATCCACAGCTGGGCGGTGAGAAGACCGACGACGCCCGAGGCGCACATGGCGGTGACCGCCATGGTGGGTCCATGGAACTCGAACTCGCGCATGACCTCCATGAGGACGGTGGAGGGCATGAGCTCGAGCCAGTTCCGCTTGGTCGTGCCGAGGCCCTTGCGGTGGTGGTACTCGCGCCAGTGGTCGACGTCGCCGAGGACGATGCCGTGGAGCAGGCCGACCGTCGACCCCGGCCGCCAGCCGCGATCGTGCGCGTTGGCGATGGCCTCGCGGGCCGCGTGGCGGATGGCACGGGCCATGCGGCTCGGTCCGTCGGAGGGATCACCCTCGTCGTCGACCATGGCGACCCATGCCTCGTCGTGGTCGTACCAGGGCGAGAATCCCGGCACCGGGCGGATCGCGGGCTCACTCATGTAGAAGCCCTCACGCACGAACTTCTCGCCCCAGCCGTAACCGGTGACCGCACCGATACCGACCACCGAAACCGGGCGAGGAGCCACGTTGCCTCCTAATAGTTGAATCGTTGTTCGAGCGTAGGAGGTAACGAAGAATGCGTAAAGAGATTGCGCCGATTTGCCGTAAATAACCACGCGGCAGGTGCACGGTCACCGAAATGACCACCTTCGGTGACGTCGATATACCAACCCTGATGTGGCGCGGTCGCCGGCGCGAGATATCAAAGCTGATCTGACGGGGGGTTGCCGGCGCGATCGCGTGGTCGGGCGCCCGTTCACAACGGCCGATACGGTCGGTGACTTTGGCAATTCGCCCTCCGTGAAGGGTCGTAAAGGATCGGTCGGGGCCGGCCGATAGAGCCCTTATGGCGGAGGCATTGAGCAGGGTCGCCGCTCTCACCGACGACGACCTGGGCCTATTCGCTGACCTCCTGAACGTCGTGACGTGGGAACTCGAGGTTCCTGGTCACGGCGTGCGCTGGCACGCGCCCGTTTCCCGGCTCCTCGGGGAGGAGAGCGGGCCCTTCGTGCTCCACCGCGCCATCGGCGGCTCGCGGCCCCTGCCCGTGGACGAACTGGGCGACGCGCTGGTGGCACCCATCGTCGAGACCGTTACCGCCGGCGTGGCGTGGGACAACTTCGAGCTGATCCAGGAGGTGGAGGCGCCCGACGGTGAGCTGCACCGGATGCTGGTGCGGGCCGTGGCCGTCACCGACCGCCTCAGCTACCGCTTCGTCGGTCTCGTGGCCGACGTCACCGACCCCGACGCGCTGCCGTGGGTGTCGGTGGCCGTGGCCGAACGTCTCGAGCTGCTCGTCGAGCACTCACCCGACGGCATCATCGTCCACCAGGCCGGGCTCATCGTCTATGCGAACCCGGCCGCCGTCAGGCTGTCAGGGCTCGAGAGCGTGCGCGACTGCGTGGGCAAGCCCATGGCGAGCTTCATCCGCCGCGAGGACATCGGCCCGGTCGTGGAGCGGCTCAGCCAGCTCCGCGAGCCGGGTGACGCGGTGAAGGGGCACGAGGTGACCCTGGTGCGACCCGACGGCACCGAGCTCGGTGTCGAGATCGTGAGCGTTCGGACGACGTGGAACGGCGAGGCCGCGTTCCAGGTGATCATGCGCGACGTCTCCGAGCGCAAGCGGGCCGAAGCCGCGGCGCGGGCCCGCCAGGCCATGGAACGGCGCTACGCCGCCGCGGTGGCGGCGCTGCAGGAGGGTGTGGTCGTCTTCGACCAGCAGGGCCGGGTGTGCGCGGCCAACGACTCCGCCACGCGCATCCTGGGCGAGCGGCTCGAGAACGGGCTGGGCGACGCCGTCTTCACCGGTGGCGCCGGCGCCGTCTCCTCGACGGGCGTCGCCTTCGAGATCGACGAGCTGCCGGTCGGGCGCGCCCTGGCCTCGGGCGAGGCCACCACGGACGTCGTGGTCGGCACGCTCGACGTCGAGGGCCGCGAGCAGTGGCTCTCCATCAGCGCCCGACCCATCGAAGTGGACGAGAGCGACGATGGCGCCGCCGTGGTGTGCTCGGTGTCCGACGTCACCGATCGCAAGCGTTTCCTCGACCGGCTCGCCTGGGAGGCCCGTAACGACCCGCTGACCGGGCTCGCCAACCGCAGCGGCTTCCTGGCCGCAGTGGAGGACGCCTCGGCCACCGAGGCCGACGACCTCGTGATGTTCTTCTTCGACCTCGACCGCTTCAAGCTCGTCAACGACTCGCTGGGCCACGCCGTGGGCGACGAGGTGCTCCTCGCCATCGCCGACCGCCTCCGCACGGCCATGCCCAATGCGGTGAGTCTGAGCCGGCTGCACGGCGACGAGTTCGCCGCCCTCGAGCCCGGGGTCCCCGACTCGGATGCCGCCCTGCAGCGGGCGGAGGAGCTGCGGGCGCTGCTGAGCAGACCCTTGCAGCTGAGCACCGGGCGCAAGCTCACCGTGACACCGAGCATCGGTCTCGTGCGTCTGGCCGACGTCGGCGCCGACGCGTCGGAGATCCTGCAGGACGCCGACATGGCCATGCTCGAGGCGAAGACTCGTGGGCGCGGCCGGGTGGCGATCTTCGACGCCGGCCTGCGCGACGAGGTGAGCAACCGGCTCGAGCTCGAGCACGACCTGCGTGGCGCGGTCGAGAACGGCGAGCTGCGGCTCGAGTACCAGCCGCTGGCGTCGTTGGCCAACGGCCGGGTCCTCGGTCTCGAAGCTCTCGTGCGGTGGGAGCACCCGACGCGCGGGCTGCTCATGCCGAACTGGTTCGTGGGGCTCGCCGAGGAGTCCGAGCTCATTGTGGCCCTTGGCGACTGGGTGCTCGAAGCGGCATGCACCCAGATGGCGCAGTGGCGGGCCATGCACCCCGAGGCGCGCGACTCGGTCATCTCGGTGAACGTCTCGCCTCGCCAACTCGAAGGTTCGGGTCTGGTGGCGAGCCTGCGCCGAGCGCTCGAGCGCAGCGGCCTGCCGGCGGGGGCGCTCGTGCTCGAGATCACCGAGTCGGGCCTCGTCCTCGACGACATGCGGATGTACGGGCTCCTGAACGAGCTCCGGGACTTCGGTGTCCGCCTGGCGATCGACGACTTCGGCACCGGCTACTCGTCGCTCAGCTACCTCAAGCGGCTGCCGGTCAGCTACCTGAAGATCGACCGGAGCTTCGTCATGGGCCTCGGCACGGCCAACGAGGACGACCGGATCGTGGCCGCCATCACCGAGCTCGGGCACGGCCTCGGGCTCCGGGTGATCGCCGAGGGAGTGGAGAACCGACAGCAGCGCCACGCCGCCCGGCGCCTCGGCTGCGACATGTACCAGGGCTATCTCCTGGCCCGGCCGTGCCGCCCGCGCGACGTGCCGAGCCTCTGGCGCTGACGGTCCGCAAGTAGGATT
>DASRBM010000460.1:0-6078 GCA_035653635.1 Acidimicrobiales bacterium
CGGTCAGCCCGACCGTCGACTCGGTGGCGGCGCCGGTCTACCCGGGTGACATCATCGCCAACCTGGGCGGCCTCGAGTCGGAGTTCTTCCCGCCCCAGCTGCCGAACACCCCCTATCCGTTCGACGCCCACGCCCAGTACCCGCCCTCGACGGGGGCCCCGGCGACCTCGACCTTCGGTGGTAATGCCCCGTCCGGCCTGCCGGTGGTGCCCACGGTGATGTCAGGCGTCGCCAACGCCACCTCCACCGGCGGCGACGCGACCGGGACCGTGGCCGACCTGACCATCGGCCCCGGCCTGGCTCCCGGTGGCGCCGCCCTGGTGAAGATCGGATCGATGGTGTCGAGCGACAAAGTGGGCCTCGGCGGAAGCGCCATCACGGCCACGGCCGGCTCCATCCTGCGGGCGATCGACATCGCCGGAGTGATCGACATCACCGCCCTCGACAGCGAGGCCACCTCGTCCTCCGACGGCACGACCGGCAACCCGGCTGCCAGTCTGAAGCTCGGCAGTGTGACGGTGGCGGGGAATCCGGCCTACATCGATGCCAATGGTGTCCACATCGCCGGCAACGGCACACAGTCGGTGCCGGCTCCGACCGTGGCCCAGCTCCAGAAGTCGCTCGACGCCACCCTGGCCCAGGACGGCATCGTCATCCGGCTCCTCGATCCGGTGCAGACCGTCACCGGAGCCGAGGGCCTGGCCAACTCGGGGGGCCTCGTCATCTCCCTGGCGCACTCGTTCAACGTGCCGTTCATCAACACGGGCGCGCTGACCGGCGGCGCGCTACAGCCGTGCATCCCGATACCGCAGCTGGGCTCGAGCTGCCTGCCCGCCGGCAACTACACCGCCACCACCTCGGTGACACTCGGTCTGGCCACGGTGGATGTGAATGCCACGGGCCTCGCCGCCCAGCTCAACACCAACGACACCACCACCACCCTCGGCGCCGGCGGTCTCGGCGGGAGCGACCTCGGCCTCGGGAACCTTGGCGGTGGTTCGTTCACGTCGGTGGGCAGCCTGAGCGGGCCGGGTGTGTCGACCTCCTCCAACGGCGGCTCCAACCAGGCCATCGGGCTGACGCACTTCCCCATCCGGGGCGTGCCCGCCCCGCTCGGGTGGGTCGTTGTCGGGATCATCCTTTGCGTGGTGTTCGCGTATCCGATGTTGATTGCCGCCAGGTGGCAATTCCTGGTCGGAAGGAGATGACGATGGCCGAGCCGGCATCGAGTGCTGCGGTTACGATGCCCGACGTGTCACCTGAGACCACGGGACCGGGGACGCCTGCGCCGAGCGGCGACCGGCTCGTGTTCACCGACGACGACGTCGTGATTGAGAAGCCGCCAGCCCGCGACACCTCCGCCGGTCCTGCCGGTGCCAAGCGCGAGTCGGCGCTGCAGGGGCTTCGCAACATGGCCACGCGTCCGCGCGCCGGCGGTGGAGGCCGTGGTCCGAGGCCGACCAGGGCGCGCAATGGCGAAGGTGGCTTCGACCTGCGCAACACCTGGCAGATCCTCGCCGGCTCGATCCTCGTGCCTCTCGGGATCGTGTTCATCCTCATGGCCTGGTACGGCGCGGCCCACACCGCATACGTGCAGCAGCAGATCCCGTATCTGGTGAGCGGTTCCTTCGTCGGTCTCGGCTGTCTGGTGCTCGGCGGTCTCCTCTACTGGGCCCACTGGCTCTACCGGCTGTACGACCAGAACGATCTGCACCACGAGGAGACGCTGCGGACGCTCGAGCAGACGTTGCGCGCCTTCATGGAGCAGCGCGGCGGCGACAACGGCAGCGGTGGGCTTCCCGCGCCTCCGCCCGGTGGCTCGGGCATGGGCCCCATCGGCGGCGGTCCCGTGGCGTCGTCCACGGCGAGCGGCGCCGGTCTGGCCGGGAAGTCGTCGTTCCCGGCTCCCTCCGCCGTCCCACCGCCCCCGCCGACGGGACCGACAGCTTCCACTTCGGGCACCTACGTGGTGACGCCGTCGGGTTCCGTGTACCACCTGCCGAGCTGTCCGGTCATCGCCCATCACTCCGAAGGGCTCCGGGTGCTCGGCTCTGCGGCCGTGGCCGACATGGAGCCGTGCCGCATCTGTCTCGGCCCGGCCAGCTGACGTCGCTTTCCCAGGGCTAGCGACGCGCCGGGCCGCCCCGGCGTCGCGGCCGAAGGTGGGGCTTTCACCGGCCTGACCAGGGTGTCTCCTCGGGCCGAATTCCGGGCTCCTCAAGCCCCGGCGCGGGTGCGCCGATGGGCCTCCTGAACAGGGAGGATGTGCCGACCCCTGACACGCCCGTCAGGACTGACATTTGTGTCAGGGTTCGGTAAGCTGGACACCGGTCCGGATGGCGGCCACGGGGGAGCCTGCGCTCGCCCCTTGGGACCACCGGGAGCGGCACGGCAGGGGACCCAGCAGCACACCGCTGGCGGTAGATCCCCGATCGAAAGGACACCCGGATGGAAGCAGCGAACGAGGGCTACGCGCCGACGGCGACCACCGTCACGCAGCTTGCCTCGGCGGACGATCCTCGCGAGATCTCTCGCATGCTGCGCGAGCAGCCGGTGCACCGGATCGGCGACATGTTCACCCTCGTGACCCGCCGCTCCGACGTGGAGGACGCGCTGCGCAAGGCGCAGGTGTTCTCGTGGGGCGCGGTCGGCATGAACCTGGGCAACGTCCGCCCGCTGATCCCCCTCCAGATCGATCCGCCGATGCACGTGAAGTACCGGCGCATCCTGGACCCGCTGTTCGCGCCGAAGAAGATGGCGCTGCTCGAGGACGAGATCGTCGCGCTGGTGAAGGAGCTCGTCGACGCCTTCATCGACAAGGGGACGGTCGACTTCCACGAAGCCTTCGCCGTGCCGCTGCCCTGCCGGGTGTTCCTGCGGCTCATGGGGCTGCCGCTCGAGGACCTCGACTTCTTCCTGTCGCTGAAGGACGACATCATCCGCCCGCCCGGCATCACCCTGGAAGAGCAGAACCCGCACCGCGAGGCGGCCGGGGCGAAGGTCTACGAGTACTTCGAGAAGGAGTTGGCCAAGCGCAAGGCACACCCCACCGACGACCTGCTCGCCCAGATCATCGCCGGTGAGGTCGACGGTGAGAAGCTGACCGACGAAGAGGTCATGGACATCTGTTACCTCTTCATCATCGCCGGTCTCGACACCGTGACCGACTCGCTCGACTGCTTCTTCGCCTATCTGGCCCAGAACCCCGAGCACCGACGTCAGGTCGTGGGGGACGAGTCGATCATCCCCTCCGCGGTGGAGGAGCTGCTGCGTTGGGAGACGCCGGTGCCGGCGGTCCCGCGGTGTGCGACCGAGGATGTGGAGGTCAGCGGCTGTCCCATCAAGGCCGGCGAGCAGGTGATGATCCTCATCAGCTCGGCCAACACGGACGACACGGCTCACCCCGGCGTCGACGAGGTCGACCTGACCCGCAACCCGAATCCCCACCTCGCCTTCGGCGGCGGCGTGCACCGGTGCCTCGGTTCCCACCTGGCACGGGTCGAGCTGCGCGTCGCGCTGCGGGAGTTCCACCGGCGCATCCCCGAGTACTGGCTTCCCGAGGGCACCGTCCTCGAGTACACGCCAGGCCTGCGTTCGCTGCACCACCTGCCACTCGCGTGGCCGGTTGCCCGCTGACGCGGCACTGACCCAGACTGACGTCCGTGCGCATCACGCTCGATACGGAACGGTGCCAGGGGCACGGGCGCTGCTACACGCTGGCGCCTGACATCTTCGACGCCGACGACTACGGCCACGCCGTCCTCCTGCTCGAGGAGGTGCCGGCCGGCCGCGAGCACGACGCCCGGAGCGCGGTCGAGAACTGCCCCGAGCAGGCGCTCGCCATCGAGGACTGACGACCGACCGCGGGGGCGCCCCGCCGTCTCTGCTGGTCGAGAAGTTCGTCGCCCGCGGCTCCGACTACGCCAGGCGAGCGAGGTTCCGCTTCGAGTCCCCACCTTCGGGCGCGACGTGCACCGCGAGGCCGACCGCGTCCCCGGCCACCAGCGCGGCGGTGAGCTCGTCGTCGGCGATGGCGGCGGTGCGCCTGCCTTCCGACTGCAGCATGACGACGCCCGACTGCGGGGCGCCCTCGCGGTCGTAGGGGACGGTGTAGGCGACGACCGTCGCCGCTCCTTCGAGAGTCCGTTCCACGGCCAGGGGCCGGAAGGAGGCGTCGAGCTGCGCCTGCAGATCGTCCCCGGCCGACGGAGTCGCCGTCGGCGGGCGCCGTGAGTAGACCCCCACGGCGTGCTTGGTCAGGTAGAAGCCGTTGCCGTGGACGAGGGCATGGTCGCCTTCGCCGTCGCGGATCCAGCGCAACGCGTTGGCGATGGCATGGGTCACGTAGTTGCTCCCCGGGCCACCGTGGTAGGGGAGACCACCGGTGAGCGTGAGTGGCCGAGCGTCCTCCTCGCCGATGCCGAGCGCGTCTCGCGCCACCTCGATGGAGCTCGGGAAGCAGGAGTAGAGATCGAAGGCGCCGATGTCGTCGACGCCGATGCCGGCGGTCGCCGTGGCCCGAGCCACCGACGCGGTCAGGCTCTCGGCCCGGTGCACCTCGGGCCGTTCGGAGAGGAACCAGATGTCGTGGGCATCGCCCCACCCGGAGAGGTACGCCACCTCGTCCTCGCCGAGGCCCCACTCGCGGGCGGTGGCGGCGTCCGTCACGAGCACCGCCGCGCCCATGTCGACGTCCATCACCGCGTTCACGTACTTGGGGTAAGGCCAGAAGATGATGCGGTTGTCGGCGGTGACGTCCATGATCTCGGCGCCGTCGCGTCGCTCGGGGAACCACGACAACGGGTTGGAGGCGGCTACTTCGTTCAGGCGTCCCATGAGCCGGCCCATGGCGGCCCGCTGCTCGTCGGGCGAGCGGCCGTAGGCGTGGGTGACGGCCGTCTCCATGAGGGCGTACATGGTGGTGGCTTGTTCGAGGCCGTGGGTGCGCTCCACCTTGTGGACACCCATGTCCATGTCGAGCGGCGGCCACATGTCCGGCCAGCCCTCCGCCGTCGGCCAGTCCAAGGAGAGCCCCGCCTTCTTGGCCCGCTTCTTGGTGGCGAGCGCCTCGGCTCCGGCGACGAGCACCCGGGGCCGCTCGCCGGCCACGACGAGCTCGGCGGCCCGGTTCACCAGCCACTGCGGGATGTTCCCGCCCATGCCCGACGTCCTGGCGTCGGCCGCCTTGGCACCCAGCCGTTCGGCCAGGTAGCGGGCCGGGTCGCCGTGGCGCAGCGACAGCGAGTGGACCATGAACAGGTGCGTGAGCTCTTGCAGCACGGCGTCCACGCGTGCGGCACCCACCGCCGAAGCGACGGCGTCGCGCGAGGCGGCCTCCATCAGGTCGAAGGGACTCGGCGCGCGCGAGGGGTCCTCGTCGCGGTTGGTGAGCTGCCCGGCGCCCACCACCACGGGCACCCTGGTCCAGTCCGTCATCGTCTCTCCTCGTCAGCCGGCCCGGCGCCGATCCTCCGCCACTCGCCCGGAAGAAACCGTGAGAACCGGACGACGCCTGTCGGTCGCAGTCGCAGCTAGCGCGACGCCATCTTGGAGAGGTCCGCCGCCAGCGTCTGGTGCTTCTTGGCGCCCTCCTTGCGGGGACGCAGCGAGGTGTCGACGTCGGTGGCCTCGGCCCGGAGCGCAGCCACGGTGCACTGCTCCTTCGGGCGCACCGCGAACGGGTCGTACCGGAAGATCCGCATGGCGTTCTCGTGCGTGATGCGGTCGACGTCCGCGTCGGGCACACCGGCCAGGTACTTCATGGCCATCTCCGGCGCGTTGGGCCAGGTGGAGTCGGAGTGCGGGTAGTCGCACTCCCAGGTGACCATGTCGAGGTTCAGGTGGTGACGGTTCTCGACGCCGAAGGCGTCGTCGATGAAGCAGGTGACGATGCGCTCCTTGAACACCTGGCTCGGCAGCATGTCGCCGAAGTCCTGGCCGGTCCACAGGTGGTGGTGGGCGTAGACGTAGTCGACGCGCTCGAGGAAGTACGGGATCCACCCGATGCCGCCCTCCGACAGCGCGATGCGCAGAGCTGGGAACTTGCGCAGCACGGGGGAGAAGAGGAGGTCCGCCGCG
>DASRBM010000461.1:0-8867 GCA_035653635.1 Acidimicrobiales bacterium
CGTACCAGATCCCCGGATGTCGCAGCGGTGGGTCGGGTTGCGCCGTGTACCACGACAGCGAGGGCGAGGTCGGCGGCGTCATCAACGTGTCGACCGCACTCACGATCTCGAGCGACATCTTCTTCTACAACCTCGGCGTCACCTTCTGGGACGACTACAAGGCGAACGGCAAGTACGGCGAGACGCCCATCCAGGACACGGCCAACGCCCTCGGCTACGGCGAGGTGACCGGCATCGACCTCCCCGGTGAGACGAACTTCGCCCGGGTCGACTCGCCCCAGGTGGTGGCGAAGGAGCACGCGCAGTACCCGTCGGTGTACCCGAACGGCCAGTGGTTCACCGGGAACAACCTCGAGATGGCATTCGGACAGGGCGGCACCGTCATCAGTCCCATCGAGCAGGCGGTGGCCTACGCCACCTTCGCCAACGGCGGCACCCGCTACGCACCGCAGATCGGGGCCGGCACCGTCGACCCGGTGACCGGCAAGGTCGACCAGCGCTTCGCGCCGAGGGTCGTCGGCCACGTGCCCTACAGCCCGGCCAACTGGCAGGCCATGCTCACCGGGTTCGAGGGCGTCGTGGCCAACCCACGGGGCACCGCCTTCTCGGCCTTCGCCGGGTTCCCGCTCGGGACCTTCCCCATCGCCGGCAAGACCGGTACGGCGACCACCAACGAGCAGCAGCCCAACTCCTGGTTCGTGGGGTGGGGGCCGGTGTCGAACCCCCAGTACCTGATCGCAGCCGTCGTCGAGGGCGGTGGGTTCGGCTCCCAGGCGGCGGCGCCGGTCGTGCGCCAGGGCTTCGACTACCTGGTCGCCCATCCCGAGGCCCCGGTCGCCCTGGCCGCGCCGGCCAGCGCCGTGTCGCAGAACTGCCCGCCCGCTGGCTCGGCCGTGACGACGACGACGGTCCCCGGCGCCACCTCCACCACCGAGGGGCCTCCCGGCGGGGCGACCACCACCACGACCCTGCCGTGCCCGCCCGCCGGCTCCGTTCCGGGCGCCGCCCCGGCGTCCACGACCACGACCGCCCGGGCCCTGCGGGCCCCGGCCCCGGCAGCGGCCGCAGACCGCCCGCGGGCACCGCCGCTGACCAGGACATCTTCCGCGCAACGGTCCCGAGCAGGGCCCGGGCGGCTCTAGACTGCATGGGCACATGACCTCTCTCTGGCCGCGGATCGAGCCGCTGTTGGCCAGGGTCACGAAGCCTGCCCGGTACATCGGCGGTGAGCTCGGCGCCCGCCAGCCCGACCACCGGCCCGACGGCGTGGCCTGGCTGCTGCTCTATCCGGACACCTACGAGATCGGGCTCCCGAACCAGGGGCTGCAGATCCTCTACGAGATCCTGAACGAGCGCCCCGACGCCGCGGCCGAGCGCGCCTACGCCCCGTGGACCGACATGGAGGCCGAGATGCGCGGCGCCGGCGTCCCGCTCTTCTCGCTCGAGACGTTCCGTCCGGCGGCCGACTTCGACGTGCTCGCCTTCAACCTGTCGGCCGAGCTGACCTACACGAACGTCCTCAACCTGGTGGACCTCGCCGGTCTGCCCGTGCGCGCCGGCGAACGGCGCGACGGGCAACCGTTCGTCCTCGCCGGAGGGCACTGCGCCTTCAACCCGGAACCGCTCGCCGACTTCGTCGACGCCTTCGTCCTGGGCGACGGCGAGGAGGTGGTGGGGGAGATCACCGAGGTGCTGCACCGGGCCAAGGCCGAGGGGAGGGCCCGGGTCGAGGTGCTGCAGCGCCTGGCGGCCGTCGCCGGGGTGTACGTGCCGCAGCTCTACGAGGCGTGCTTCGAGGGGGGACGCCTCACCGGTGTGGTGCCCCGGGCCGGCGCGCCCGACCGGGTGGAGAAGCGCGTCATCGGTGATCTCGGCGCCTGGCCCTATCCGAAGCAGCAACTGGTGCCGCTCGTCGAGGTGGTGCACGACCGGCTCAACGTGGAGGTGTTCCGGGGCTGCACCCGCGGGTGCCGCTTCTGTCAGGCCGGCATGATCACCCGGCCCGTGCGCGAGCGCCCGGCCGAGCAGGTCGACGACATGGTGAAGCGGGGACTGGCGCGCACGGGCTACGACGAGGTGGCGCTCACCTCCCTGTCGACGGCCGACTTCTCCGGCATCGAGTCGGCGGTGTCGTCGGTCATCAACGATCCGGAGTGCTCGGGCCAGGTGTCGGTCAGCCTGCCGAGCCTGCGGGTGGACGCCTTCACCGTCGGCATCGCGGCGGAGATCCAGAAAGTGCGCCGCACCGGGCTCACCTTCGCACCCGAAGGCGGCACCTGGCGCATGCGCCAGGTGATCAACAAGCTCATCCGCGAGGAGGACCTCTACGCCGCAGTGGACGCCGCCTTCGCCCAGGGCTGGCGGCGGGTGAAGCTCTACTTCCTCATCGGTCTCCCCACCGAGACGGACGAGGACGTGCTCGGCATCGTCCGCCTCGCCCGCGACTGCGTCGAGATCGGCAGGCGGCACCACTCGTCGGTCACCGTCACCGCCTCGGTCGGCGGCTTCGTGCCGAAGCCGCAGACGCCGTTCCAGTGGTTCGGGCAGAACCCGCCGCACGAGCTGCAGCGCAAGGTCAACCTGCTGAAGGACGCGGCGCGCGGCGTGCGGGGGCTGACCCTGCGGTGGCACGACCCGGCCGCCACCACGGCCGAGGGCCTCGTGAGCCGCGGCGACCGGCGCATGGGCGCGGTGATCGAGCACGTGTGGCGGGCGGGGGGCACCTTCCAGGAGTGGTCCGAGCAGTTCGACCTCGGCCTGTGGTCGGCCGCCATGGAGGCGGCGGGACTCACCTTCGAGGACGTGGTGTTCCGTCACCGCGACGCCGAGGAGGTGCTCGCCTGGGACCACCTGTCGGCCGGCCTGCACCGCGACTTCCTGTGGCAGGACTGGCAGGACGCGCTGGCCCAGCACGGGTTGGAGGACTGCCGGTGGACGCCGTGCTACGACTGCGGCGCCTGTACCGGGCTCGGCGTCGAGCACGTCGTCGCCTCGGCGCTGCCGCCGGCCGGGGGCAGCCAGGGCACCGGCCAGGACCTGTCGCGTGCGGGGGCCGTGCCTGTGCGACTGGTGGAGGCCCGCGCATGAGGCTCCGGGTCCGCTTCGCGAAGCTCGGCCGGGTCCGCTGGACGAGCCACCGCGACGTCGCCCGCATGTGGGAGCGCGCCCTGCGCAGAGGGGGCCTGCCCGTCGCCTACACCGAGGGGTTCTCGCCCCGGCCACAGCTGAGCTTCGGCCTCGCGCTGCCGACGGGCTGCGAATCGACGGCCGAGTACCTCGACGTGTCGTTGCGCGACGACGTGGACCCGGGCACCTTCGCCGGCCTGCTGTCGCCGCTGTTGCCCGAAGGCGTCGACGTGCGCGCCGCCGCCGTGCTGGCGCCGGGGACGCCGTCGCTGCAGGAGGTGGTGGACGGGTGCGCTTGGGACGTCGACGTGCCCGACGTCGACGTCGACGTCCTCGCCGCCGCCGTGGCCCGGGCGCTGGCGTCCCCGTCGCTCCCCGTGGAGCGCGAACGCAAGGGCCGGCGCCAGGTGGACGACGTGCGCAGTGCGCTCCTGGCGCTCGAGGCGCACCCGGCCGCCCATGGCCGGGGGTCACGACTCGTGGCCGAGGTGTCCACCCGGCCCCGGGGGGTGCGCCCCGCGGAGCTCGCTGCCGCGCTCGGGCTCGAGCTCGGCGCGGCGCGCAGAACGTGTCAATGGATCGAGCGAGACGGTGCCCGTCTGGAGCCCCTCGAGGTGCCCGACGAGCCACTCGCCCCTGCACTGGGGCGCGCCTCGTGAACTGTTCGAGAAGGGATCTTCCCCATGTCCGACACCCATGCCGGCTCGCCGGCGCCCGATTCGGTGGGCGCCGGCACCAGCGCGCCGGCAGACACACCGACGTCGTCGAACGTCTCGTCGAACCCGGTGGCGGACACCCCGTCCGCGCCGGTCGCGGACGGCTCCCCGAGCTCCTCTAGCGGCGGCGGCACCGGCACCGGCTCGTCGGGCAACCGGCGCAGGCGACGCCGGCGGCCGTCGGGATCCGGGCCGCGCCCGGCCGGTGGTGGATCGCCCGACGCGGTCGTCGACGACGGCGCGGACGACGCGTCGCACGAGGCTCCGGCGGCAGAGGCCGGTGCCGGAGGTGTCGCCGGTGCGCCGCGCGTCGGGGACTCGCGGGCGGTCGCCGGACCGGCTTCGCGCCCCCGCATCGGTGACACCCGGCCCGCTCCGCCGACGGCCCGTCCGGCACCTCCGGTGACACCGGCGCCGCCGGTCACCGAAGCCCCGACCCGGCCGCCGCGGCCGGCGGTCCCGGCCCCGGCGAACGCAGCGGCGGAGGACCGTGACGGGGGCGCCGACGAGCCCCTCGCCGGGACCGACGAGCCGGCCGAGGGGGAGGGGGCGAAGGCCCGCAGCCGGTCCCGCCGCCGCAGTGGCCGGGAGCGCCGGGGTCGCCCCGTCGGCCGATATCTCATGTGCGTCCACGTGCGGCCGAACGCCACCCAGATCGCCGTGCTCGAGGGGCGCACGCTGGTGGAGCACTACGTGTCGCGGGTCTCCGACGACGCCACCCAGATCGACGGCAACATCTACCGGGGCCGGGTCCAGAACGTGCTCCCGGGCATGGAGGCGGCCTTCGTCGACATCAGCACCCCGAAGAACGCCGTGCTCTACCGGGGCGACGTGCGCTACGACCGCGACGACATCGAATCGCCGGCCGGCGCCTCGCCGCGCATCGAGCAGATGCTGCGACCGGGCCAGACCATCTTGTGCCAGGTCACGAAGAACCCCATCGGCGCCAAGGGGGCCCGGCTCACCCAGGAGGTGTCGCTGCCGGGCCGCTTCGTCGTCATGGTCCCGAACTCCACCGCCTTCGGGATCTCGAAGCGCCTCGACGACGCCGAGCGCCGGCGCCTGCGCCGTATCGTCGACGACGTGCGCCCGGCGGGCCACGGCCTCATCGTGCGCACCGCGGCCGAAGGCGCCAGCCAGGAGGAGCTGCGCCTCGACGTGCAGCGCCTCGTGGCCCAGTGGGACGCCATCGAGGCCGAGGCCGGGCGGTCGAACGCGCCGGGCCTGCTGTATCGCGAACCGGACCTGGCCGTGCGCATCGTGCGCGAGGAGTTCAACCGGGAGTACCGCGGCGTCGTCATCGACGACCCCGATCTCTTCGCCCAGGTCCGCGAGTACGTCGCCGCCGTCAACCCCGAGCTCGTCGACCGGGTGGAGTACTACGACACCGAAGCCGAGAACCTGCCGGTGTTCGAGCGCTTCCACGTGCACGAGCAGCTGCACAAGGCGCTCGACCGTAAGGTGTGGCTTCCGTCGGGGGGCTCCATCATCATCGAGCGCACCGAGGCCCTCACCGTGATCGACGTGAACACCGGCAAGAACGTGGGCAAGTCGAATCTGGAGGAGACGGTCTTCCGCAACAACCTGGAAGCCGCCGAGGAGATCGCCCGCCAGCTGCGTCTGCGCGACATCGGCGGCATCATCGTCATCGACTTCATCGACATGGAGATCCGCGACAACCGCGACAAGGTGGCCGCCGCCCTGCGGGCCGCCCTGGCCAGGGACAAGACCCGCACCCAGGTGTTCGACATCTCGGAGCTGGGCCTCGTCGAGATGACCCGCAAGCGCATCTCGGAGGGCCTGGTGGAATCGCTGTCCACGACCTGTGCCGTGTGCGGGGGCCGGGGGATCGTCCTCGACGAGACCCTGCTGTAGGGCGGGCCCCGTCGGCCGCCCTGGCCGGGGTGAGGTAGGCTGGCAGGCCTATGTATGCCGTGATCCGTACCGGTGGGAAGCAGGAGCGCGTCGCCGAGGGGCAGCAGCTCCGGGTGGAGCTGCTCGGGGTGGAGACCGGAGCCGACGTGGAGCTGCCCGCGGTCCTGGTCGTCGACGACGAGCGGGTGCTCGCCACCCCCGAGGAGCTGGCCGGGGTCACGGTGGCGGCCCGGGTCGTAGGCGAGGAGGCGGGCCCGAAGATCCGGGGCTTCACCTACAAGCCGAAGACGCGCAGCCGGCGGCGCTGGGGCCACCGCCAGCACTACAGCACCATCGAGATCACGTCGATCACCGTCCCCGCGGCCCGCTGAGCCGGCGCGGGACGAGGAGGAGCGCACCATGTCGAAGACCAAGGGCGGCGGTTCCACCCGCAACGGCCGCGACTCGCAGGCCCAGCGCCTCGGCGTGAAGGTGTTCGACGGCACCACCGTGCAGGCCGGGGCCATCCTCGTGCGCCAGCGCGGCACCCGATTCCACCCCGGGGCCAATGTCGGCCGCGGCGGCGACGACACCCTGTTCGCTACCGCCGACGGCGTGGTGAAGTTCGGCACCCGCAAGGGCCGCCGGCTCGTCGACGTCCGCAGCGACGCCTGACCCGGCCGCGGACCGGGGCCCCCACCGGGGCCCCGTCCACGGGCAAGGATCTCGGCCATGCCGGCCTTCGTCGACGAAGCGCAGATCCACGCCAAGGCCGGCGACGGGGGGGCCGGCGCCGTCTCGTTCCGTCGTGAGGCACACGTGTCGCGCGGCGGTCCCGACGGGGGCGACGGCGGCCGTGGCGGCGACGTGTGGCTGGTCGCCACCACCAACCAGGCGTCACTGCTCGGATTCCGCGACCACCCGCACCGGCGTGCCGGCAACGGCGCGCATGGCGGGGGCAAACAGAAGCACGGCCCCCGGGGCGCCGATCTCGAGGTCCCGGTGCCGGTCGGCACGGTCGTGCGCACCCTCGACGGCGCGCTGCTCGGTGACCTGACCGGGCCTGGCGACCGTCTCCTCGTGGCCGAGGGGGGCCGGGGCGGACGGGGCAACGCCCGCTTCCTGAGCAACCGCCGCCGGGCCCCCGCCTTCGCCGAGCAGGGGGAGCCGGGCGAGGAGCACTGGCTCAACCTGGAGCTCAAGCTGGCCGCCGACGTCGCCCTCGTGGGGTTCCCGAACGCGGGCAAGAGCACGCTCATCTCGCGAGTGTCGGCCGCCAAGCCGAAGATCGGCGACTATCCCTTCACCACCCTGGAGCCGCATCTCGGTGTGGTGCGGGTGGGCCGCGCCGGCGACGAGACCGAGTTCGTGGTGGCCGACGTGCCCGGCCTGGTGGAAGGGGCGGCTGAAGGCCGCGGACTCGGCCACCGCTTCCTGCGGCACGTGGAGCGCTCGCGCGTCCTGGTGGTGCTCGCCGACCTGGCCGCGGCCGACGGCCGGCCGGCGGATGCGCAGGTGACGGTGCTGCTCGACGAGCTGCGCCGCTACCGGCCCGAGCTCCTCGCCCGCCCGAGGATCGTGGTCGGGTCCAAGGCCGACCTGCTCGCGGGCGCGGCCCCGCCGCCGGGTCTCGACCTGGTGGTGTCGGGGGCCACGGGGGAGGGGATCGACATCCTCGTGGCCCGTCTGGCCGCCATGGTCGGCGAGGCGCGACGGGCCGAACCCGAAGGCGACGGCGGCGTGGTGCTCCACCGGCCGGCCGGCGAGGGCGTGGAGGTGCAGCGGGCCGACGACGGCTCGTTCGTGGTGGCCGGTCGGGCCGCGCTCCGGGCCGTGGCCCTGTCCGACCTCACCGACGACGACGCCGTGGACTACGTGCAGCACCGCCTGCGCCGTCTCGGCGTCGACCGGGCCCTGGCGCGCGCCGGCGCCCGTGACGGCGACGTCGTCCATCTCGGTCCTCTGAGCTTCACCTACTACCGCGACGCGGCCGCCATCGGCCCCGGCACCGACGACGAGGAGGCCGGCGGTCGCCCGCGCCGGCGCCGGCCCCGGGCGAGCGGATCGTGAGCGAGCGGGCCCGCGGCGCGGCCGGTGCCGTCACCACGTCGGCGGCGCGGACGGTGGTCGTGAAGATCGGCTCCTCGTCGGTGACCGACGCCCGGTCGGGTGTGTCGGTGCCGGCGGTGACGAAGCTGTGCGACGAGGTGGCCGAGCTGCGCACCGAGGGCCACAGCGTCGTGCTCGTGTCCTCCGGCGCCATCGCGGCGGGGTGGTCCACCATGGGCGGCGGCCCCCGCCCGTCCGACCCGGCCACCTTGCAAGCCGTCTCCGCCGTGGGCCAGCACCGGCTCATGCGCGTCTACGACGACGCCCTGGCCCTGCACGGGCTGCACGTGGGCCAGGTGCTCCTGGCCCCCCTCGACTTCGCCCACCGCCAGCAGTACCTGCACGCCCGCCAGACCCTCGACCGGCTGCTCGAGCTCGGGGTGGTGCCGGTCGTCAACGAGAACGACGCCACCTCCGACGACGAGATCCGCTTCGGCGACAACGACCGGCTGGCCGCCCTCGTGGCCCATCTGGTGTCGGCCGACCTGCTGGTGCTGCTCACCGACACGGCCGGCCTCCTCACCGCCGACCCGCGCCACGACGACGAGGCCTCGCTCATCGAGGAGGTGGTGGAGGTGGACCACGAGCTCGAGGCGGTGGCCGGCGGTCCCGGCACCGCCGTCGGCAGCGGCGGCATGGTGTCGAAGCTCGCGGCGGCCAAGATCGCCAGCTGGTCGGGCGTGCCCAGCCTGATCGCCGATGCCGCCCGCCCGGGCGTGCTGCGCGCCGCGCTGGCCGGCGAGCCCGGCGCCGGCACCGTCTTCCGGGCCCGGCCCAAGCGCCTGTCGGCTCGCAAGCTGTGGATCGCCTTCGCCGTCACCCCCCGGGGCCGGCTGCACGTCGACGCCGGCGCTCGCCGGGCGCTCGTCGACGGCGACGCCTCGCTGCTGCCGGCCGGGATCGTGTCGGTGGAAGGCCGCTTCGAGGCGAGGACGCGGTGGAGGTCGCCGATCCCGACGGCGTCGTGTTCGCCAAGGGCCTCGTGCGCCACGGGTCGGCCACGGTGACGGCCTGGGCCGGACGGCGTACCGCCGACCTGCCCGACCACGCCACCCCCGAGGT
>DASRBM010000462.1:0-4189 GCA_035653635.1 Acidimicrobiales bacterium
TCGACCGCGGATACCGCCTCACCGAGCTCCTGAAGCAGGGACTCAACGAGCCGATGCCGGTCGAGGAGCAGGTGATGGTGATCTACGCCGGCTCCAACGGCTACGTGGACGACGTCCCGGTGTCCGAGGTGCGCCGCTTCGAGTCCGAGATGCTGCAGTTCCTGCGGGTCAACGCCCCGCAGATCCTGGAGCAGATCCGCACGGCCGGCACGCTGCCCGAGGAGGCCGAGCTCCGCAAGGTGCTCGAGTCGTTCAAGTCGGGCTTCGACACAGGGCAGGACTGAACCCATGGCGAGCGGCCAGGAACGAGTACTGCGGCGGCGCATCAGGAGCGTCCAGGCGACGCAGAAGATCACGCGCGCCATGGAGCTCATCGCCGCCTCGCAGATCGTGCGCGCCCAGCAGCGCATCGCCGGCGCCGCTCCCTACCTGCAGGGCATCGCCGAGGTCCTTAAGGCCGCGGCCGAGGAGGCCGGCGACCGTGCCGGCCGGCTGCTCGGTGTGCCGGAGAACCCCGAACGGGTGCTCGTGCTGTCGCTCGTGGCCGACCGCGGCCTGGCCGGCGGCTACAACGCGAACGTCCTGCGCACCACCGAGCGTCTGGTGCGGGCCGGGGCGGCCGAGTACCGCCTCGTCACCGTCGGCAAGAAGGGCCCGAGCTACCTGCGCTTCCGGGGACTCACGGTGACCGAGTCCTTCATCGGGTTCTCGGACCGGCCCACCTTCGCCGACGCCCGTCCGGTGGCGGCGGCCGTGACGGCGCCCTTCCTCGCCGGCGAGGTCGACCAGGTCCTCATCGTCTCCACCCGGTTCCTGTCGGCCGGCACCCAGGTGGTCGAGACCCGGCAGCTGCTCCCGCTGCCCGAGCCCGGCGCGGGCGAGGGCGCGGCCGAGGAGTCGCAGCCGGGATCCGGGGAGAGCGCCGCCCCGCAGGGCTACACCGAGTTCGAGCCCGAGGCCGCCGACCTCATCACCGATCTGGTGCCGCGCTACGTGGAGGCCGCCGTCTTCGGCGCCCTGCTCGAGGCGGCCGCCAGCGAGCACACCGCCCGCCAGCGGGCCATGGCGGCGGCCACCGACAACGCCGAGGAGCTGGTGAAGACCCTGTCGCGCATCATGAACCGGGCCCGTCAGGACGCCATCACCACCGAGATCATGGAGATCGTGGGCGGGGCCGAGGCCCTGCGCCAGGCGGCCGACGCCGACTGACGTCCGCAGAGAGCGACGCCCGCACCGCCGACCATTTCGAACAGCCGACCTTTCTGAGCCAGAGCATCACCACACGAGGAGCGCACGGCGCATGACCACCACCATCCAGTCGCCATCCACGAACGACGGCGCCACCTTCGCCGACGGCCGCGTCGTCGCCATCGCCGGCCCCGTCGTCGACGTCGAATTCCCGCCGCACTCGCTGCCCGAGCTCAACATGGCCGTCGAGATGGACGTGGAGCTCGAGGGTCAGAAGATCACCGTCACCGCCGAGGTGGCCCAGCAGATCGGCGAGGGCCGGGTCCGCTGCGTGTGCCTGAAGCCGACCGACGGGCTGCACCGCGGCACGACCGTGCGCAACCTCGGTCGGGGCCTGACGGTGCCGGTGGGTCAGGCCGTGCTCGGCCACGTGTTCAACGTGCTCGGCGACGCCCTCGACACGAACGACATCGGCGCCGTGGAGGAGCGGTGGGAGATCCACCGCGACGCCCCGCCCTTCGACGCGCTCGAGCCCCGGGCCCAGATGTTCGAGACGGGCATCAAGGTCATCGACCTCCTCGAGCCCTACGTGCAAGGTGGGAAGATCGGCCTGTTCGGCGGTGCCGGCGTGGGCAAGACGGTGCTCATCATGGAGATGATCAACCGCGTCGCCACCCAGCACGGCGGTGTGTCGGTCTTCGCCGGGGTGGGGGAGCGCACCCGTGAGGGCACCGACCTGTGGATCGAGATGCAGGAGTCCGGCGTCATCGAGAAGGCGGCCCTCGTCTACGGCCAGATGGACGAGCCGCCGGGCGTCCGCCTGCGGGTGGCCCTCGCCGCGCTCACCATGGCCGAGTACTTCCGCGACGTGCAGAACCAGGACGTGCTCCTGTTCGTCGACAACATCTTCCGGTTCGTCCAGGCCGGTTCCGAGGTGTCGACCCTGCTCGGCCGCATGCCCTCCGCCGTGGGTTACCAGCCCACCCTGGCCGACGAGATGGGCGAGCTCCAGGAGCGGATCACCTCCACCCGGGGTCGTTCCATCACCTCGCTGCAGGCCGTCTACGTGCCGGCCGACGACTACACCGACCCGGCGCCGTTCACGACCTTCACCCACCTCGACGCCACCACCGAGCTGTCGCGCCAGATCGCCTCGCTCGGCATCTATCCGGCGGTCGACCCGCTCGCCTCGTCGTCGAACATCCTCACTCCCGAGGTCGTGGGCGAGCGTCACTACGCCGTGGCCCGAAGTGTGCAGCGCGTCCTGCAGCGCTACCGCGAGCTCCAGGACATCATCGCCATCCTCGGCCTCGACGAGCTCTCCGAGGAGGACCGGCTCACCGTCAACCGGGCCCGCAAGATCCAGCGCTTCCTGTCGCAGCCCTTCAACGTGGGCGAGGCCTTCACCGGCCTGAAGGGCGTCAACGTGCCGGTGCAGGAGACGGTCGAGTCCTTCGAGGCGCTGCTCAACGGCGAGCTCGACGACGTCCCCGAGCAGGCCTTCCTCAACGTGGGCGGCGCCGAGTCGGTGCTGGCCAAGGCCCGGACCCTGCAGGGCGCCGAGTAGCCGTGGCCGCCACCTTCGCCGCCAGCCTGGTCACGCCGGAGCGGGTCGTCCTCGAGACCGAGGTGCAGGCCGTGATGCTGCGCACCGAGGTCGGCGAGGCCGCCTTCCTGGCCGGTCACACCGACCTGGTGGGGGCGCTCGTCCCCGGCCTCGTGCGCTTCCAGCACGAGGACGGCACCGAGGACCGCGCCGCGGTGCACGGCGGCTTCGTGCAGGTGGACGGCGAGCACGTCACGGTGCTCGCCCCCATCGCCGAGCTGTCGGGGGAGATCGACGTGGAGCGGGCCCGACGGGCGCTCGAGGAGGCCGAGCGACGCCTGGCCGAGCTCGGATCCCGGTCCGGCGACGATGCCGGCGCCGGGGACAGGAGCGTCACGGAGGCCGAGGAGGCCCGGCGACGCGCCGAGGTTCGCCTCGAGGTCGCCGGGGCCTGATCCCCCGACCCGGCCGGCGCTGACCCGCCCGTCAGCCGGCCGTGCACGATCCGGTCCTGCCGGATCCGGTCAGCCCGCCGTGAAGGATCCGGAGGCGCCGGCTGCGGCCGACCCGCCGCCCGCCGACGCCGAGCCCGAGGCACTCCCCGACACCGTCAGGGAGGCCGCAGCCGTGCCCCCGCCCGATCCGCCGCTCCCGGCGAGGGCCGACGCAGCCTGCTTCGACAGCGACTGGGCCGTCGCCTCGTCCTGCTGGAGCCGGGCCGCGGTGGCGCCCTCGGCGCCGGTCGCCTGCTGGCGGCCCCCGGACACTGCGGCCGTCGCCCGGTTCTCGGCGGCTGCCGCGTCCGCCGCGGCCTGGGTCTTCGCCGCGGCTGCGCTGTCCTGTGCCTTCTGCTCGGTCGCCTGCAGGGTCGAGGTGACGGTCGCCACCAGACGCTCGGCCGTGGCCTGCACGGCGGCGTAGAGCGCCGCACCCTGGGCCTCGCCCTTGGCCTCGTCGGCCTTGGCGTCGGCCATGACGGTGGCGAGCGTGGCGAGCGCCTTCTGGAACAGGACGTCGGCCTGCTGCTCACCCTGCAGGGTGGCGCCGGCCAGCTGCTTCTGGCCCTGGGCCGCGTCAGCCTGGGCCTGGGCCAGCGCCTGGCGGGCGGTGGCGGTGCCACCGGCCGCGCCCGTGCCGGTCGAGGTGCCCGTGCCCTGCGCGCCCGAGGCGCCGGTGTCCATCGACGCCGATCCCGACGCCGTGGCCGACGCCTGGGCCGAGGAACCGATCGAGTCGTGGCTCACCGCCACGGCGGCGGTGACCCCCGCCGTGAGGCCGGCCGCCAAGGTGGCGCCGGCGAGTGCCTGCACGGCAAGCCGCGCAGTCGACTGCAGCGACAAGGTCGCAAGCATCAGAGATCCCGCCTTTCGTCGCGGGGCCGCCCCCCGCTCAGGTGCGGGGTCCGCCCCCCGCATTGCGCAAGAGGTTCGGTCGGCGCATGTATCACCTTGAGCG
>DASRBM010000463.1:0-10131 GCA_035653635.1 Acidimicrobiales bacterium
CACCACCGCCAGCGTGCCCACGTCGCTGCGGACGTCGCCGCCACCCACCTCCGAGCCGCGCTCGATGAGGACGACCCCGAACACGGCGGGGCGTTCGGCCAGGACGACCTCCATCATCGTGCGGTAGCGCTCCTCGAAGACGTGCAGCGGCAGGATCGCCTCGGGGAACAGCACGGTCCCGAGCGGGAACATGGGGAGGCGCCGGACGGTCACGGCCGACCCTCGCCGACGACCGCGACGAGCACGGTCAGTCGCCCCCGCGCCGGTAGCGGTGGGCGGCGCGCAGGGCCTTGTCGACGGCGTCGCTGGGATCGGTCGCCACTTCCACCCCGTCGACGGCGCGGCCGGCCTTCCCGAGCTCCCACGTGCCGATCCCGACCACCGGCACACCGGCCTGCAGCGCCAGGGCGATCTCCGACAGCGTGCCGTACTCGCCGCCGACCGCGATGACGGCGTCGGCGTTGCGCACGACGAGCACGTTGCGCCCCTCACCCATGCCGGTGGCGACGGCCACCTCGACGTACCCGTTCGCGTTGTGGCGGTCGGCGCCGGGCAACAGGCCGATCGACACGCCGCCCCCGTCACGCGCGCCGCGGCTGGCCGCCTCCATGACCCCGCCGAGCCCGCCGCAGACCACCACCGCGCCCGCCTCGGCCAGCGCCCGGCCCACCCGCGCCGCGGTGTCGCATTCGTGGTCCGGCGCATGACCGCCGCCGATGACCGCCACGTGGAGACGCTCCACGACCCGCCCTGTCTCCATGTCGCCTCACTTCCGGTCGCCGCACTCCCGGCCGGTTCACTCCCAGCGGAAGGTGGCCGCCGCCGCCAGGGGTGCCGCCACCGCCCAGACGGCCAGCGCCGCCCAGGACCACCCTGCCACCGATGTGCCCAGGCCCAGTGCCCGGTGTAACCCGTCGGCCAGCGGGGCCGCCGGCAGCACCTTGGACACCGCCTGCAGCCAGCCCGGGAGCTTCGACAACGGGGCGAGCATGCCGCTCACGAGGAGCAGCACCAGCCACAGCCCGTTGGCCGCGGCCAGGTTGACCTCCGCCCGCAGCGTGCCGGCGAGGAGGAGCCCGAGCCCCCCGAAGGCCACGGTGGCGAGGGCCGCCAACGCCAGCGCGGCGCCGGCTCCGGCCGCGGTGGGGCGCCAGCCGAGGCCGTAGGCGACGGGCACGAGCACGGCGGCCTGCACCACTTCGACGGCAGCCACCGCCGCGATCTTGGCTCCGAGCAGCGACGGCCGGCCGAGTGGGGTCGTCCCCAGACGCTTCAGCACGCCGTAGCCGCGCTCGAAACCGGTGGCGATGCTCAGGTTGACGAAGGCCGTGCTCATGACGGCGAGGGCCAGGATGCCGGGGGCGAGGAACGTCACCGCGTCGCCCGAGCCGGTCGGCAGCAGGTGCACCTCGGAGAAGAAGACGAGCAGCACCACCGGGATGGCGATCGTGAGCAGCACCGATTCCCCGCGCCGCACGGTGAGGCCGATCTCCGCCGCGCTCTGGGCCGCCAGACGACGGGCCGCGCTCACGTCGCCGGCCCTTCCCCTGCCTCGACGCCGACGCGCGACGGGTCGTCCTCGGCCGCCACCACGGACAGGTACACGTCCTCGAGCGAGGCGCGTCCGGCCCGCAGGTCCGACAGCGGGTGCCCGGCGCGCTCGAGGAAGGCGGCGACGGCGGCGACGCGTCCGGCCCCGGCCGTGCCCTCGACGACATAGGCGCCCGGCGCCGACTCGCGCACGGAAGCCCGCTCCGCGCCTATCGAGGAGGCCAGAGCGTCGAGGTCGATGCCCGGCGCCGACGTGAAGCGGACGGCCTCCCCACCGCGACCGAGCTCGGCCACCGATCCCCGGGCCACCGCCTTCCCCCGGGCCACGATGACCACCTCGTCGGCCAGGCGCTCGGCCTCCTGGAGCTCGTGGGTGGTGAGGAGCACGCCCACCCCGGCCTGGCGCTGCTCGGCGATGACCTCGCGCACGGCCACGCGACCCTCGGGGTCGACGCCGGCGGTCGGTTCGTCGAGGAACAGCACCTCGGGCCGGCCCACGAGGGCGAGCGCCAGCGACAGCCGCTGCTGCTCGCCGCCCGACAGTCGTCGCCACGGCGTGCGGGACACGGAGCCGAGCCCCAGTCGGTCGAGCAGCGCGCCCGGGTCGGCGGGGTCGTCGTAGTAGCGGGCGAACAGCTGGAGCACCCGACGCGGGCCCATGGTGGGGTACACGCCGCCGCGCTGGAGCATGACCCCCATGCGCGGCACGAGGGCCGCCTTGTCGGCGCCCGGGTCGAGACCGAGGACGCGGACGCCCCCCGACGCGGGGCGCCGGTAGCCCTCGAGGGTCTCGACGGTGGAGGTCTTCCCGGCGCCGTTCGGGCCGAGCAGGGCCACCACCTGCCCCCGTCCCACGGTCAGCGACAGCCCGTCCACCGCGGTGCGCGTCCCGTAGCGAACGACCAGGTCACGGCACTCGGCGACGGTGTCGTGGCCAGGAACGGGCGGCATCCGGGCGAGGCTACCGTTGGGCGCACCATGATCGACATCCGGCTGGTGCGCGAGGACCCCGCGGCGGTGAAGGCGGCCCTCGGGCGCCGCAGCGTGCCGCCGTCCGAGGTGGACGAGCTCCTCGCCGCCGACGAGCGGGCGCGGGCCGCGGTCGGCGCGCGCGACGAGGTGCGCGGCCGCATCAAGGACCTGTCGCGCCAGGTGGGCGAAGCCAAGCGCTCGGGCGACGACGCCCGAGCCGCGGAGCTGGCCGAGCAGAGCCGGGCGCTCGGTGACGAGGAGAAGTCCCTCGACGCCGCGGCCGACGCGGCCCAGGAGGAGGTGCGCACCAAGCTCCTGTGGCTCCCCAACCTGCCGGCGGCCGACGCCCCCGACGGGGCCGGTCCCGAGGACAACCCGGTAGTGCGGCGCTGGCCGGCCGAGCCCCGGGCCTACGGCGACCACCAGCGGGTGCCGCACTGGGACATCGGTGTGGAGCTCGGCATCCTCGACCTCGAGCGCGGGGCCAAGCTGTCGGGCTCGATGTTCCCCCTCTACCGGGGCGCCGGGTCGCGTCTCATCCGCGCCCTCACCGCCTTCGCCCTCGACCGCCACGCCGATGCCTTCGAGGAGATCCGCCCGCCGACCTTCGTGCGCAGCGACACCATGCTCTCGACCGGACACCTGCCCAAGTTCTCCGACGAGGCGTACCACATGGAGCGCGACGACCTGTGGGCCATCCCCACGGCCGAGGTGCCGCTCACGTCCATGCACCGGGGCGACATCCTCGACGAGGCGCAGCTGCCCATGCGTCTCACCGCCGCCACGCCGTGCTTCCGCCGCGAGGCGGGCGCGGCCGGACGCGACACACGCGGCTTGTTGCGGGTGCACGAGTTCGACAAGGTGGAGCTCTTCGCCTACGCCACGGCCGAGCAGTCGCCGGCCGTGCACGACGACATGCTGCGGCGCGTCGACGACATGCTGCAGGCGCTCGAGCTCGAGTACCGGGTGCTCGACCTGTGCGCCGGCGACCTCGGCAACTCCTCGGCCCGCACCTTCGACTTCGAGGTCTACAGCCCCGGGGCGGACCAGTGGCTCGAGGTGTCGTCGGTGAGCTGGTTCGGCGACTACCAGTCGCGCCGGGCCAACATCCGCTACCGCCCCTCAGGCGGGGGCTCGCCGGTGTTCGTGCACACCCTCAACGGCTCGGCTCTCGCCTGGGCCCGGATCTGGGCCGCACTGGTGGAGACCGGCCGCCGGCCCGACGGCTCGGTGCGGCTGCCGGACGCGCTCGCCCCCTACCTCGGCGAGGCGCTCACCATCACGGCTCGCTGAGCTCCTCGGCGCAGACCTTGCACCGCCCCACCACGGCGAAGTGGTGGGGCCGGAGCACGAAGCCGTAGACCTTGCGGAGCGTGCCCGACAGCTCGGCGAACACGTCGTCGGGCACCTCCACGACCGCCTCGCACACCTCGCACACGAGATGCTGATGGGGTGCGTCGGCCAGGTGGTACACGGCCCGGCCGTGCCCGAGATGGGCGTGGTCGACGATCCCCATCTCCTCGAGCGATTCGAGGGCCCGGTAGATGGTGGACAGATGCACCTCCGGCGTGGCCCGCTGCACCGCCTCGGCCAGATCCTGAGCCGTCAGGTGGTGGCCGTCGGAGTCGAGCAGGGCTTGGAGGAGGGCGCGCCGAGCATGGGTGACGCGGCCGCCGTGGCTCCGGACGCGCTCGAGGAGCTCCTCGAGGCGGAGCCCGGTCACCGGTTGTCGCCCGCCTCGAAGCGGTAGCCGACGCCGCGCACCGTCGTGATCATCGACGGGTTCGACGGATCGCTCTCGAGATGGTTGCGCAGGCGCTTCACGTGCACGTCGAGCGTCTTCGTGTCGCCGACGTAGTCGCTGCCCCACACCCGGTCGATGAGCGTGTCGCGGGTGAGCACCCGCCCGGCGTTCTCGACGAGGAGCAGCAGCAGGTCGAACTCCTTCCGCCGCAGCGTCACCTCCTCCCCCCGCACGAACACCCGGTGGCGGTCGGGATCCACGCGCACGTCGCCCACCTCGAGGACCCCGCCCGGCTCGAGCGCGCCCTCGCGCCCGCCCTCCTCGGCGTGGGCCCGGCGCAGCACGGCCCGCATCCGGGCCACGAGCTCACGCAGCCGGTAGGGCTTCGTCACGTAGTCGTCGGCGCCGACCTCGAGCCCGACGACGGTGTCGATCTCGGTGCCCTTGGCCGTCACCATGATGATTGGCACCGTGGAGCGGGTCCGGATGGCCCGGCACACGTCGATGCCCGACAGCTTCGGCAGCATGATGTCGAGCAGCACCAGGTCGGGCTCGATCTGGTCGAACAGCGCCAGCGCCTCGCTGCCGTCACCGGCGACGGTCACGTCGAAGCCCTCGCGCCCGAGGCCGATCACGAGTGCCTCGATGAAGGACTCCTCGTCCTCGGCCACGAGCACCTTCACCGGTCGGGCCCGGCTCGGGTCCTCGTGCGGCTGGCGGGCCGCTTCCTTGGCCATGGTCAGCTGATCTCCGACTGGGTGGGCAGGATGAGGCGGAAGGTCGAGCCCTCGCCTTCGCGGGAGTCGACCTCCACCCGTCCCTGGTGGTTGGCGGCGACGTGGCGGACGATCGACAGGCCGAGTCCGGTGCCACCGGTGGTGCGGCTGCGGCCCTGGTCGACACGATAGAAGCGCTCGAAGATGCGCTCGAGGTCGCGGGCGGGGATGCCCACGCCCTTGTCCTCCACCTCGAGGACGATCTCGTCGTCGACGGTGTGCCCGGCGATGCGGACCGAGCCGCCGTCGTAGGAGAACTTCACCGCGTTCTCGAGGAGGTTGTAGACGGCGGAGACGAGCTGGCGGCGGTCGCCCATCACCGCGACGGGCGGGGCGGGCTCCTCGAGCGAGATGGTGACGTCGCGCTGGTCGGCGGCGGCCCGCACCCGCTCCACCGCTTCCGCCATGACCAGGTTGACGAGCACCGGCTCGCGCGGTGGCGCCTCCTCGGCCTCGATGCGCGACAGGTCGAGCAGGTCGTCGATGATGCGGCTCACGCGGAAGGCCTCGGTGTGGATGCGGCTGGCCAGGCGCTGGGCCACGGTGGCGTCGGTCTCCGAGATCAGCGTCTCCGCCAGCAGCCCGAGCGCGCCCATGGGCGTCTTCAGCTCGTGGCTGACGTTGGCCACGAAGTCGCGGCGGATCTCCTCGAGCCGGCGTCGCTCGGACACGTCGTCGATGACGGCGATGACCCCGAGGGTGCGGCGGCCGTCGTCGATGAGCTGGGTGCGCACCGCCAGGGTGCGCCGGGGCGGCCCGTACAGGTCGAGGGTGCGCTCGGCCGTGCCCTGCTGCCAGGCATCGGCGAGGAGGTCGACCACGGCCTGCGCTGCCAGCGCGTCACCGTGGCGGCCGCCCATGAGGCCCACGGCCCGGGCGTTTCGGAACACGACCTCGCCGTTCTCGTCGCACACGATGACGCCCTGGGGCAGCGTGTCGAGGGCGCGGCGCAGCCGGATGGCGTCGGCCGACGACTCCGCCACCGCCTCGGCGGCGCGGTCGGTGACGAGCTCCAGATGGTGCAGCGCCGGTTCGACGCCGGCCGGCTCGTCGACCGGGGCGTCCACCCCGAGGCGGGCGGCGAGGGCCGACAGGCGCTGCTCGAGCCCGTGCCGGCCGGCCCGGCGTCCGAGGATGGTGGCCAGCACGATGCCGACCAAGGCGACGCCGCCGATGACGGCGCCACCGATGATCGCCGTGTGCTCGGAGATCTGGGTCGCCGCCGCGGTCACCGCCCAAGTGTGACAGCCGGGACCGACGTCGTGGCCCAGGCGTGCCGCCCAGTGTTCGGTGGGAGCTCCAAGGCTGGAACGACATGAAATCTATTGAAAAGATACAAGACGCCGCTTACGATGGGGACCTATCTACATAACGCACCACGGGCACGCACCGAAGGTCGTAGAGTGGCGCCGTGCCTGCCGCAGCACGCCCGGCCCGTATTAGGACGCCGCACACGGCCTATGTCGACGAGAGTCGCCGGCCGGGCGTCTACTTGGTCACGGCCGCCCTGGTGATGGTTAAGGACGTCCAGGAGGTGACTAAGGCAATCCGGGAAGCACTTCCAAAGGGGCGCCGGAGGGCGCATTTCAGCGCCGAGGGAGAGCCGATCCGGAGGCAGTTACTCGACTGCTACTGCCAACTGCCCGTCAGGGTCGTGGTCGCCCAGACGGAGCACCGCCGAGGGGACGACGCCGACCCTCGCGCCCGCTGCCTTGGCGCACTGGCGGAAGTCACCGGCCGTCAGCAGGTGAGGAATCTTGTCATCGACACCCGCGGACCCGATCGGGACGCCGAAGATCGGCGAACGATCGCTGAGGCGATTCGGGCCGGGAAAGCTGACCGCGATCTCCTGTATCAGCACAGGGGTTCGCGCGACGACCTGCTTCTCGGTCTGCCGGATGCCTTCGGCTGGAGCTACGGGGCGGGCGGCGCTTGGAAGGCACAGGCCTCTGGCCTGGTCGTCTGCGAGATTTCCGCCTAGAAATGGCAAACCCGGCCGCTCCTCGATTCGGGGGAGAAAGCCGGGTTCACTTTCGGGAGCTATTGCTCCTGACGGCATCTATTTCACACTGACCCTTGACTCGGAGTCAAGGGGCCAATTACTCCGTTGTTTTGGCCGTGTCAAGCGACCTCAGCGAAGCGCTAATTATGCGTGCCCTGAGTCTAGGCCTTCTGACCTAGTCTGTTCCTCATTCTCCCTGGTAGACGGCTTGCGGTGCTTTCCGGAGAGTCCGGCTGGGTCGACCTGAATCAGAGCAGAAAGAGTCTGCTCAAACTCCTCCGTTGTGATTTCACGACTGTTTTTCCCCTCGTCATCCACTGATTTTCCCTCTTTATCCACAGGTCACCTACCCGAGTTCCGCACGGATCGCGCGCCTCTGCGGTTCGTTGAATTGCTATGCGTCCTCTGAGTACAATGGGCCTTGACTAGCGGTCCGGCCCTTCGGGGTCCCGTAGCGAGAGGAACACCAGTGGAACCCACACCGATAAGACCCCTTTCCCCCTCGTCTGACGGAGACGAGGAACAGCGTCCGGGACGGCGGCCCTCGACGAAGATCCGTCCGAACCGGCCCCTGCCGACCGACCGAATGAAATTCTCCAAGGCGGTCGAAGCTTTGCGAGCGACGGCGATCGGCAGCCAACAGGGCCAGCCGGTCGACGCCCGAACTCTCGCCAACCTTATGCACGTCTCCCCCGCGACGGCGGCTTTGAACCATGCGTTCTTTATCGACGTGGGGTTGGTCACAAAGGTCGGCAAGGGCGACTACATGCCCTCGAGCGCCACGGTGGAATTCGCACGGAAGTATGGCTTTCAGCGAGAACAGGCCGGGCGCGTTCTTGCTCCGCAGTTTGCGGCGACTTGGTTCTACAGAGCGCTGAGTGATCGGCTCCAAATGGGTCCGGTCACACGCGACGAACTGATTGAGCTGTTTGCAAACATCGCCGGGGCGGACGCCTCGTACCGGGTTCAGATCGGATCGTTGATTGATTGGCTGGTCTTCGTCGGACTCGCCCAGGAGGACGGCGAGAACATCTCTCTGACGGAGGGGGCCGCCCCTCCGGCTGAGGACGACGACGTTGTGAGTACGACTCCAGCCGAACCCGCGAGCACGGGGGCCACCGCTCCGATCGCGGCCGGAGGCCGCCAGGCGGCGACGGTCGTGTCGCTGAACCTCGCGTTGGCACTCACAGCCGACGACCTGGCGAAGCTGTCGGCTGAGCAGATCGCCTCGCTCTTTCAGGGCGTTGGGCAGGTCGCCGCGATCAAGGCGGCGCTCGCGGACTGAGAACGCGCCGAAGGACCAGGATGCGAGAGGAGTGACTAGCAGCCCTGCTCCTGGTCCTTCGGCGTTCTCGGGGCGGCGGTTGGTCCCTCCCCAGGCCTCTGGAACCTCGGGGGGAGGGGTTCGATTCCCCTGCCGTCCACCGTGAATTGTACTACGACCAGGCAATTCGTCAATTACCCTGTTCAGTGGCCTGGCCGGTAGGTCAGGCGCCGGCCGTCGGCCCGGTCGATCAAGACTTGGAGCCGTTCGCCGGGAGTCATCTTGCACGTCGAGTACCGGAAATCGAATTCGGCCAAGTACCGGGGCAGGTGGGTCTTGCTTACGTGGTGAAACGTCCCGTCAAGGGAGCGCTTCAGTTGGGCAAAGAATCCCTCAGCCGCGTTCGTGGTGACGTCGCCCCGCACGTATTCGGCCTTTGAGTGGTCGACCGTCTGGTGCGAAATGAATTCACGTCCAATTGGCACGTAGGTCCTAGCCTCATCCGTTTCCAGGTGACTGCCCGCCATGTCGACATGCTCAGACATCACCTTGCGGAGAGAATTCCCAGTCACGTCCGCTACGACGTGGGAGCGAACCTCTCCGGTGTCCCTGTTAACCAAGGCGAAGATCGGTGTCTTGTCGGTCATCTTGTTCTGACCCGGAACCACCTTGACGGGTCGGGGCTGACGGTTCGTGTTATGGGGTCTGCCATTGTGGCGGTTTCGGGGATCGCCGCCGAACCACGTTTCGTCTGCAACGATGCGCCCCCTCATCAGACCGGCCAATGGCTCTCTCTTGGAGGCTTCCCGGAGCCGGTGAGCCAGGAACCATGCCGTCTGGTAGCTGACGTTTAGGTGGTCTTCCAGTTCCTTGGCACTCACCCCGTTCTTGGCCGCGGAGAACAACCAAAGAGCGAGGAGCCACTTCGAGACAGGGACTTTTGAGGACTCGAAGACCGTGTCGACCAGGACGCTGAACTGCTTGCGGCAGGCGGCGTTCCGGCACTTCCAGAGGCGTCGGTAGCTGGTCTTTCCGGTCCGGGTCTTGCGCTCACCCGACTTGGCGGCGACGAAGTAGTGCTTCTCGTCCTTAGTGCCGCAGTGGGGGCAGACAGGAGCGCCGGAGGCCCACCGGAGCCGTTCCAGGAGCTTCCACGCTTCCGCCTCATCGCTGAGGTACTTGGGGAGGGTGCTCAGATTCAGCGGCTCCATGCCGCCAGTCTACGTGAGACAACATGGTGCGTCAAGTAGATAGTCGCCTTACGATGCCGACACTCCTCCGGCGAAAGGCAGTCGATGGCGGTCCCCCTGCACCTGTTGGCCGACGTGTCCCTCACACCCGACCCCGGCGGCCTGCCCGGTGGGACGGTGCTGCAGCAGCTGACGAACGGTCTCGGCGGATGGGCGCTCGTGGCGGCCCTCGCCGGGCTCGTGGTGGGCGCCGCCGTGTGGGCCCTCGGGGCGCACACGCAGAACTACCAGCAGTCGTTCGCCGGACGGCGCACCGTGCTCGTCTCCGCCCTCGCCGCACTCCTCGTCGGGGCGGCGCCGGCCATGGTCAACTTCTTCTTCCACGCCGGCCAGGGCGTGCACTGAGGTGGGCATCGTCGGCACCGTGGTCGGCGGAGCCGTCGGCGACGTCTTCGCCGCCGCCGGGCGATGGGTGGCCGACGGTGCGGTGTGGCTCCTCGGGCAGATCGGCCACGTGATGACGGCCACCACCTCGGTGGATCTGGGGGCGAGGTGGTTCACCTCGCACGAGCACGTCATGGCCGTGCTCGCCGCCGCCGTCGTGCTGCCCATGGCGTGCTGCACCGTGATCC
>DASRBM010000464.1:0-9437 GCA_035653635.1 Acidimicrobiales bacterium
CAGGCGGTCGTGGCCGTCACCGCACCGGCGCGGGCGCTGCGGTGGATCGTCGACGACGACGGGGCCGAGTGTCCCGACTGCGACGACAACGCTTTGGCCGGCTCGGTCCCGAGCGGCGACGCCTTCCCCACCGGGCACCGGCACCCGCCGGCCCACCCGGGCTGCCGGTGCCTCCTGGCACCGGACCCGGCCTAGGCTCCGCCTCCGTGCGCAACCCGCAGGATCTGCCGCCGCGGCAGCCGCGCGCCCCACGCCGCCGCCGGCGCCGCCGGCTGTGGGTGGTGGTGGGCATCGTGGTGGCCGTGATCGTCGTCGCCTCGCTGCGGTCGATCGCCACCTTCTACACCGACTACCTCTGGTTCGGGTCCGTGCACCTCACCTCGGTGTGGCGACGGCTCTTCGAGGTGAAGGCGGGCCTCTTCTTCGGGTTCGCCGCCATCTTCTTCCTCGTCCTGTGGGTGAACCTGGCCGTCGTCGACCGTTTCGCCCCGAGCGAGCTGACGCTCGGTCCCGAGGACGAGCTCGTGCGCCGGTACCAGCACCGGGTGGCCCCGCGGGCCGTCCTCGTGCGGACGCTCGTGGCGCTCGTGGTCGGGCTCATCGCCGCGGCGGGCACGGTGGGGCAGTGGCAGAACTTCCTCCTCTTCTCGAACGCGCAGCCCTTCGTCCACCTGGTCGACCCGCAGTTCCACAAGAACGTCGGCTTCTTCGTCTTCGCCTTGCCGTTCCTGTCGTTCCTCGTCAGCTGGAGCTTCGTCTCGCTCGTCGTCATCGCCATCATCACGGTGATCGCCCACTACCTGAACGGCGGGATCCGGGTGCAGCAGGGCACGCCGACCGTCGCTCCGCACGTCAAGGTGCACGTGTCGGTGCTCCTCGCCTGCATGGCGCTCGTCAAGGTCTTCGGTTACGTGCTCGCCCGCTATGACCTCGACCTGTCGCAGAACGGCTACGTGCAGGGCGCGGGCTACACCGACGTCCATGCCCGCCTGCCGGCGCTGACGCTGCTCATGTGGATCTCGGTGCTCGCCATCGTGATCCTGGTGGCCAACATCTGGCGCCGGGGCTGGGCCCTGCCGGTGCTGGCGGTCGGCCTGTGGGCCTTCGTCGCCGTCGTGGTGGGGGCCATCTATCCGGCCATCGTCCAGCGCCTGAAGGTGAGCCCGGCGCAGAACAGCCTCGAGGCCACGTACATCTCGCGCAACATCGAGGCGACCCGCGACGCCTACTCGCTCAACGGCATACAGACCCAGCCCTTCGCGGCCGACACCTCCGCCACCACCGCGTCGTTGCAGGCCGACCAGGAGAGCCTCAACGACGTGCGCCTGTGGGACCCCGAGCTCACCGGGAACACCTTCCAGAAGCAGCAGGCGCTGTACTCCTATTACTCGTTCAACACGCTCACCATGGACCGCTACCTGGTGGGCGGCAGCCTCGTGCCCATGGTGGTGGGTGTCCGGCAGGTGAACACGAGCGACCTGCCGGCCCAGGGGTGGGTGAACACGCACCTGCAGTACACGCACGGCTTCGGCATGGTGCTGTCGCCGGCCAACCAGGCCTCGGACGGCGAGCCGGTGTTCGACATCGGCGCCCTGCCGCCCGTCTCCGCCCAGGGTCTGCCCCAGGTGTCGCAGCCGTCGGTCTACTTCGGCCTCAACAACCCGAACGGCGGCGACGCCGCTTTCGTGGTGGCGAACACCCGGCAGCCCGAGGTCGACTACCCGCAGCAGAACGGCGGCAACGTCGAGTCCCACTACACGGCGACGGGCGGCGTGTCGCTCAACAGCTTCGGCACGAAGCTCGCCTTCGCCATGCGCTTCGGCGACCTGAACCTGCTCATCTCGGACCTGCTCACCCCGAACTCACGCATCCTGTTCGTGCGTGACGTGGTGCAGATGGCCCAGAAGGCGGCGCCGTTCCTCAGCTACGACTCCGACCCCTATCCGGTGCTCGTGGGCGGCCACATCGACTGGGTGATCGACGCCTACACCAGCACCAACCACTATCCCTACTCGCAGAGCGCCGACACCTCGGCACTCGCGTCGAACAGCGGGTTGGCGAACCAGAACTTCAACTACGTGCGCAACTCGGTGAAGGTCGTCGTCGACGCCTACACCGGCAAGATGACGTTCTACGACGTGACGGGCCTCAACCACGTGAGCGACCCGATCCTGCGCACCTGGGAGGCGGCCTTCCCGGGCATGTTCCACCCGGTCTCGCAGATGCCGAAGGACATCTACCCGCACCTGCGTTATCCGGAGGACCTCTTCACCATCCAGGCGTCGGCCTACGGTCGCTACCACCTCACGAACGTCCAGTCCTTCTACAGCTCCTCGGGCGCCTGGAACCTGTCGCAGAGCCCCGGCGCCGGCCCGCCCGACGCGGCGCTGCCGCCGGTGTTCACCACCAACGCCCAGGGCCAGCTCGTGAACACCGGACAGGTGCAGCGGATGGCGCCGCTCTACGAGACGTTCTCGGTGCCGGGTCAGAGCGCGGTGTCGTTCAACCTCATCGACGCGTACGTGCCGTACTCGGCGAGCAACCAGCGCCAGACCCTTTCCGGGTTCCTCGTGGCAGGGAACGATCCGGGGAAGTACGGCCAGCTCACCGCCTACGTCACCCCGACCGGCCAGGACACCGACGGTCCCGCTCTCATCGACGCCCGCATCTCGCAGAACCCCGACATCTCGAAGACGATCAGCCTGCTCAACACGAACGGATCACAGGTGATCCTGGGGAACGTCCTGATGCTCCCGGTCGGCCAGTCGGTGCTGTACTTCCGCCCCTTCTACGTGCAGTCGCAGCGCAACCCGGTGCCACAGCTCCAGTACGTGATCGTCGTCTACAGCGGCCCACAGGGCAACAGCATCGTCAAGTTCGACACGACCTTGCAGGCGGCGTTGAGCGACGTGTTCCAGGGCCTGGCCCTCCCGACGCCGTCGGCCACCGGGCCGACCCCGTCGGCGCCGAGCCCCGCCGCGTCGGCCCAGATCCAGGCCCTCATCAACCAGGCCGCCGCGCAGTTCGCCCAGGCACAGGCGGATCTGAAAGCGGGGAACTTCGCCGCCTACGGGACCGACATCAGCAACCTGCAGACGACATTGCAGGACCTGCAACAGGCTTCCGGATCGGGATCGTCGGGGTCCTCGAGCTCGTCGCCGAGCAGCTCGTCGTCTTCGACCACCACGTCGACACCGAGCGGCGTGGCGGAGCCGGCACGCCGTCGCGTACCGGCCCACGCCGGCACCCGCTGACCAGGGCCGGAACGCAACCGGCGGGGCCGTGGTAATCTGATTCGACCGACGCGGGGTGGAGCAGTCTGGTAGCTCGTCGGGCTCATAACCCGAAGGTCGAGGGTTCAAATCCCTCCCCCGCCACTATCGGGCGTCCACGGATGTGGCGCCTCTGCAGAGCGAAAGCCCCGGACTCCGAGAGGACCGGGGCTTTCTTCTCGGAAAGACCGCTCTTCGAGGCGCCGGCGCACGGCGGCGTCGGAAGGGCCGATGCGAGGCCGGCTGGTCCGGCTCGTTGGCTGGAGGATGGCAGTGGGAGATGCTCCGGCCGAGTCGTCGGCAGCCCGGTCACGACGGAGGTCGTGGGCTCCGGCCGTGGCGGTGCTCGTGCTCGCCGCCGGCTGCAGCCAGGCCGCGCCGCACACCGCCTCGAGCGGGCAGGACGGCACGCTCCCGACCACGACCACGACGGGCGAAGACGACCTGTCGGCGGCGGGGGCTCCCACGATCCACGGATCGGTCGTCGGCGCGGGCAGCGGATCGGCCGTCGGCAACTCGGCCTGTCGCGGTGGCAACCCGCTCGCCAACGTGTACCACCCGAACCGATTGCTGGTGCTCGCCGCCTGCGACACCGTGAGCGGCACGGTGGAGTCGGTGCGTTCGGAGGACGACGGGGACACACACTTCGACCTCGCCCTCGATCCGCAGTACCGCTCCATGCTCACGTCGGCCAATTCCTCGGAGCAGCACGGATGGCTGGTGGTCGAGATCGTGCCGGCCGACGAACCCGGGTGCACGCCCGGCGCCGCGCCGAAGCCGCCGTCCGGAAGCTACGACTACGGGATCTGCACGGGCGCCGACGAGGTGGCTCCGACCGTGGGCAGCCACGTGTACGTCACCGGGCCGTACGTCCTCGACGAGGACCACGGGGGATGGGCCGAGATCCATCCCGTGTGGGCGATCTCCTCGTCACCACCGGCGGCGACGCCCGGGCCGACCCCGAGCACCACCGCGGCACCGAGCCCGACTGCCGTCGCCGCCCCTCCGCCGGCGCCGGTTCCCTCGCCGACGCCGACGTGCAGCGCGTCGATGAGCGACCCGACACCGGGAACGAGCGGGGAGGAGACGTTGTCGGTGAGCTCCGACCTCCCCGACGCGTCGGGCACGGCCACCGCCCACTACAAGACGACGGACCACCCGTTCCCGTTCCAGACGGACGCGTCGGGGAGGGCGTCGGTCACCTTCAGCATCGGGCACCCGACGGCCGGATACACCGTCCAGGTCGACGTGGTGATCACCGGGGGAGCGAGCTGCTCCACGTCCTTCACGCCCCAGTAGCCCCGGAACCGCGCGATCGGGCCCGTTACAGGCGGTAGATGCGCTCCGCGTTGGCGGCGAAGAGTTTGTCGCGCGCCTGTTCGTCGAGCGTGGCGGTCACGGCGTCGAACGTCTCGTACAGCGCGTCGAAGGTTCCGTAGGCCGAGTCCACCGGGAAGTTGCTGGCGAACATGCAGCGGTCGACGCCGAAGACGCCGATGGCGTGCTCGATCCACGGTCCGAGCGCTTCGGCCTCCATCGTGCCGAAGGGCATGGCCAGTCCCGAGAGCTTGCACGCCACCCGGGGGCCCAGGTCGGCAAGCGCCGCGATGCCGCCCTCCCACAGACGCCGCTCTTCGGCCGTGTCCGAACGGGGCCAGCCGGTGTGTTCCACCACGACGGTGAGGTCGTCGACCGCGGCCAGTGCCTCGGCCGCGGCGTGGAGCTGGTCGGGATGTGCCATCAGCTCGAACACGAGGTGGCGCTCAGCGAGGGCCCGCAGGACCTCCGCCTCGGGGACGGGAGTGTCGAGGCCGCCCATGGGCCGCACACCGCGGAAGCGGGGCGCCCCCATCTGCCGGTCGAGGAGGTCCACCGCGCCGGCGACGGTGTCGGTCGGCGGCAGGCCGCCCACGATGCCGTGGGGGCCTCCCCGCTCGTCGGCCCGGCGGTCGAGCTCGATGGTCTCGTCCACGCTGTGCCCGCCGGTGGCGGCGGCCACGTTCACGAACTTCTCGACGTTCCATCCCTGCGTCTCGGCGCGGTAGACGTCCACGTCGAACAGCCGGCCCATGCGCGACGCGTCGCCGGAGCCGTGCACGGGATAGTGCTTCAGATACGGGTACCAGTCCGTGCGGGCCGGGTCCCACAGGTGGATGTGGGCGTCGACGATCCGCCCCGGGCGGGTCATCGGTCCGCCGGTTCGGGCACGCCCACGATCTGACGGAGCACGCCGTCGAGCCAGTCGGGGACGGCGGGGCCGCCGTAGACGGCGCTCCCGAGGGGCCGGGGATGTCCCCGCAGGCCGATCCATCCGGCACCGACCGCCAGCTCGGCACCGGCAAGGGGAGCGGCGTCGGGGTTGGCGAGCAGATGGGCCACGAGCTCGGCCGCGGGGGTGGCGGCGACATCGTCGTCGGCCTCCACGCTCACGGCGAAGGCCGACACCCTGCCCTCGGTCGTGGCTGCGCCCACCCGCGCCAGCTGCGCGGCGGCCTGGGCCCGGCTCCGTCCCCCGGAGCGCACGGCGTCGGTGACGGTGACCAGTTTCAGCGGACGGGAGGTGGCGGCCGCGTAGTCGGCGACGGCACGGGCCCAGCCCGCATCGGTGTGAAGGTCCTCGACGATGCCTTCGTGCTCGGCCAGCGTGCGCTGCCAACCGGCGGGTGCGGTCGGCGTCTGCCGCCCGGCCGCAGCCACGATGACGGCGTCGATCGGCCCGGCCGCGTCGTCGGCGGCGCGCAAGGCGTCGGCGGCTTTGTCGAAGCCCGTGGCCACGTCGATGCGGTGGCTCGAGATCGACCGCGCCGCGAGCGCGGCCGTGATCGACGATCCCAGCCCCGGACGATCGGTCACGACCACACAGCTGCGGACGCCCCCGGCCTCGTCGCCGGCCTCGTCAGGTGCGGCCGGCTCGGCGTCGTCGAAGAGGGCCCCGAAGCGGGGATTGCTCCCTCCCCCGCTCGCCTGGGCCGACTCGGCCTTCGCCAGGGCGCGGGGGATCACGGTCTGCAGCACCCGGTCGACAGACGGCACTTCCTCGGTCCGCACGACCTCGAGCAGCCGGGGCTCGTCGACGACCGCCATCTCCGAGCCGCCGGCGAACACGACCCGGCCGTTGCACCAGCCGAAGGTGTCGCTCACGAGGTAGGCGGCCAGTGGGGCCAGTGCTTCGGGGCCGGGCATGCCCTGCAGCGACAGCCCCCCGCCGCCGCCGGTGCGGCCCATCTGCCGGGCCCGCTCCAGGGCGGCGGCCACCATGCGGGTGGCGGCGATGGGGGAGACGGCGTTCACGGTGACGCCGGACGGCGCCTGGCGTCCCAGCTCCCAGGTGAGCGCCGCGACCACGCGCTTGGCGCAGCTGTAGGCGCCGGCGTCGGCCGCCCGCCATCCCGATCCCGACGTGACGCCGAGGATGTGACCGCTCCCGGCCTCGGCCATGACCGGCAGGGCGGCGCGCAGGACGTTCAGGTATCCGTCGAGGTGCACCGAGGCGACGGCGAGCCAGTCCTCCTCCGTGCCGTGGGCGAACCCGGACTGCCGGGTGATGCCGGCCACGTTGACGACCGCGTCGAGGCCACCGTGCTCGGCCGCCAGCTCGCGGAACAAGGTGCGCAGCGCCTCGCCGTCGGTCACCGACGCGAACGAGGCCCGCGCCGCGCCGCCGGCGGCGACGATGCGGTCTGCGGTCGTCTCCTTGGGCGGCTCGAGGGCGGCCGAGCCGTCGAGGGTGACGAGCGGGTCGACGGTCACCACGAACCAACCGGCGCGGCCGAGCTCCTCGGCGATGGCGCCCCCGATCCCGCCCCCGCCGCCGGTGACGACGGCGACCTGTTGCCGCCCGCTCACGACGCCGCGGAGCGGACCTGGAGCTCGAGCCCGTCGAACGTCCCCGCCTCCAGCCACTGCTCGAGACGCTCTCGGTAGCCGAACCAGTCACCGAGACCCCGGCCGTAGTTGCCGGCCCGGGGGTTGATGAGCTCGGGATGGCCCTCGTTGTTGATGCGCGACGGGGTGCAGGCGGCCATGACGGCGCTGCCGTCGACGAAGGAGTCGACGATGGCCTTCGTCCACGCCTCTTCCGCCGCCTCGCTCACGTCGAACACGTCGACCCCGCGCCGGGCGAGCGCACCGATGGTGCCTCCGACGAACTCGGCACCGAGCACGGCGAGCTGCGTGTAGTTGACCGTCACCACCGACTGCTGGGCCGGTGAGGGCATGACGAGCATGTTCGGGAACCCCCTGCTCATCATCCCGAACAGGGTGGACGGGCCGTCGGCGAACTTCTGAGCCAGGGTGAGGCCGTCGCGGCCGACGATCTCCTGGCCGACACGCCGTTGCAGCGGGGTGAGCTCGGGCTCGAATCCGGTGCCGTAGATGATGCAGTCGACCTCGTACTGCGTGCCGTTCACGACCGGTCCCTTGGCCGTGATGCACTCGATGCCGCTCGGGCAGTCGACGAGGGTCACGTTCTCCCGGTTGAACGTCTGCAGGTACTCGTCGTGGAAGCACGGCCGCTTGCAGATGTAGCGGTAGTAGGGCTTCAGGACGGCGGCCTTCGTCGGGTCCTTGACAAGCTCGTCCACCCGGTGGCGGTGCGCTTCCATGATCCCGTAGTCGACGGCCTCGGCCCCGCGCAGGTACTCCTCCATCGACATGTCCTTGCGCCGGGGCGGATGCTGGGCCACGGCGTAGTGATGCGTCCAGCCGTCGTCGACGAGGTCCCCCTCGACGCGTCGGCCCATCATGATCGCCTGGAAGTTGTCCCAGCGGGCTCGCTGCCACCCGGGCTCCAGACTGGCGGCGAACTCGGGATCGGTGGGCCGGTTGCCCCGCTCACCGATGGCCGACGGCGTCCGCTGGAAGACGTACAGGTGGTCGGCGGCCTCGGCGACGGGGGGCACGCACTGGATGCCCGTCGCGCCGGTGCCGATGACGGCCACCTTCTTGCCGGCGAGACCGGTGAGCGGAGCGTGCGGACCGCCACCTGTGTAGGAGTAGTCCCAGCGGGCCGAGTGGAACGAGTGCCCGGCGAAGTCCTCCATTCCGGGGATGGCGGGGAGCTTCAGCAGGTTGAGGATGCCGGTCGCGAGTATGTACCAGCGACAGGTGAGGTGGTCGCCGCGATCGGTGTGGATGTGCCACCGTCCGGCGTCCTCGTCCCACTCAGCTCGGGTCACACCCGTGTGGAACAGCGCGTCGTCCATGAGGTCGAAGCTCTGCGCGATCCGCTCCAGGTGCTCCCGGATCTCCTCGCCGTAGGCGTAGCGGCGGGTCGGGACGTAGCCGAGCTCCTCGAGCATCGGCATGTAGATGTAGGACTCCACGTCGCACATGACGCCCGGGTACTGGTTCCAGTACCAGGTCCCGCCGATGCCGCCGGCCTTGTCCACGAGGCGGATCCGCTCGATGCCGGCCTGGCGGAGATGAGCGCCGACGACCACACCGGCGATGCCGGCTCCGGCGACGATCACTTCCACGTCATCGGTCACCGGATCCCGAGGGGTCACCGGCGTGAAGGGATCGTCGCGGAAGCGGGCGAAGTAGGCGTCGGTGCGCAGGTCGCGGATGTCGGAGCGCCCGGGGACGAGGCGCTTGTCCCGCTCGGCGAGGTACTTGGCCCGGACCGTCTCCGGATCGAACCCGGCCTCGGTCGAGGGCACCCCGTCGGGGGGCGCGGGCGCCGTCGGGTCGGAGGCAGACATGGTTCTCACGTTACTTCGTTTCTGACGTCGACGTCAGAAACGGCGGCCCTGGCTGATCCTGCTGGCGGTCCGGCCCCGCCGGAAGAATTCCGCCGGCTCGTGTCGATTCGGGCGAACGGCGCCTCATCTGCACAGAGGAAAGCAACACCGTGAGAACGCGAGCTGTCGCAGCGTCGAGCGGCCGCGTCCCGCTCTCTCGATATCCTGCGACGATGCCCGGATTCCCCTCCTCCCCGCGGGTAGCCCCGATCCGGCCCGACGAACTCTCGCCGCAGCAGGCCGAGCTGCTCGCCGGCACGAGGGGCGGGCTCGGGGCGGCCAACATCTTCGCGACCCTCGTGCGGGCGCCGGGGCTCTTCCGGCGCTGGCTGCCCTTCGGCGGCAAGCTGCTCGCCGGCAAGCTCCCGGCCCGCGACCGCGAGCTGCTCATCCTGCGCACGGCGTGGAACTGCAGGGCCGCCTA
>DASRBM010000465.1:0-4884 GCA_035653635.1 Acidimicrobiales bacterium
TTCGTCGAGCGGGCCCGGTCCGTGCAGCGGCTGCTCGCCGACCACCGCACGGCCTTCATCGTGGTGTCGACGCTCGAGGCGGTGCCGCTGCGCGAAGCGCAGTTCTTCGCCGAGGCCCTCACCGGTCGCAAGCTCGACCTCGGGGCGGTGGTGCTCAACAAGGTGCTGCCGGCCTACCTGCGCGACCCCGCCGGCCTGGCCGTGGCCGAGCGCCTGCGCGACGGGGCGCCCGAGCTCGCTTCGAAGCTCCAGTCGCACCTTCCCGGCGCCGAGGAGCACCAGGTGCAGCGCGTCCTGCACGAGATCGGGCAGAGCTACATCGACTACCGGGTGGTGGCCCAGCGCGAGGCCGAGCAGCAGGCCGAGCTCGGCACCGTCCCCGAGTCGCTCGTGAGCGTGCCCTTCTTCGAGACCGACGTCTACGACCTGCGGGGGCTGCTCGCCCTCGGCCGGCGCCTGTGGGGCGAGGACAGCTAGGCCGCGGCGGCGCCTAGGCCGGCGTCATGGAGTCGATCGGATCCGGCCGGTCGTCGCGGCCCTGGCGGTTGCCCAACTTGGCCACGTACATGGCGGAGTCGGCCCGCGCCAGCAATGACATCGGCGTGTCCTCGGGCAGCGGCTTGGCCAGGCCCACACTCGCGCTCACCGCGATCGTGCCGACGCCCTCGATGGAGACCGGGATCTCGATGGCCTGGATGAGACGGGCGGTGAGCCGGTCGATCTCGGTGGTGTCGGCGACGGTGGCGACGACCACGAACTCGTCGCCGCCGTAACGGGCGACGAGGTCGCCTCTGCGCAGCGTCGTGCGCAGCCGCGTGGCCAGCTCGCGCAGCAGCTCGTCGCCGACCGTGTGGCCGTAGCGGTCGTTGATGGGCTTGAACCCGTCGAGGTCGAGGAACACCACCGCCGTCTCCGGTTCCGTCACCCGCTTGGCCAGGTGCTCGTGCAGCGAGGAACGGTTCGGCAGCCCGGTCAGGGGATCGTGGGTGGCGAGCTCCTCGAGCGCCTCGCGCGTCGCCCGCAGCTGGGTGATGTCGTGGGCCGAGATCACGAGCCCCTGCACGGTGGGATCGCGCAGCAGGTTGACGATGCTCAGCTCGAAGGGAACGGACGGGCGCCCGTCGCCGCGCACGAGCTCCACCTCGATGGTGGTGGGCGCCGCGCTCCAGTCCGGGGCGTCGACGGCCCGGGCCACGGCGGAGCGCACGGCGGCGCGTTCGCTCTCGTCGACGAGCACCTCCACGTGCCGGCCCTCGAGCGTCTCCTGGCTGTGGCCGAGCAGGCGGGTGACGGCCGCCGACACCGAACGCACGATGCCGTGGCGGTCGACGAGGAAGAGGATGCTCGCCGCGTGCTGGACGAGGGCCCGGAAGCTGCGGTCGTCGCCGCACGCCACCTCCCAGCGCCGGCGCTCGGTCAGATCGCGCATGGACACCACGAGCCCGTGGACCTCGGGATGCTCGACCAGGTTGGTGCCGACGGCCTCCACCAGCCGCCAGCCCGATCCGGAGCGCACCCGGAGCTCCACCGGCGTCCCGATCGACTTCTCCTGCACGCTCTCGAGGGAGAACACGGTGAGCCCGGCGTCGTCGGGGTGGACGAGCTGCACGGCGTTGGTGCCCGTGAGGGCGGCCAGGGTCACCCCGAACAACCGCTCGGCGGCCCGGTTGGCCCAGCGCAGCCGCCCGTCGACGTCGAGGAGGATGACGGCGTCGGGCAGGGCCCGCAGCACGGTGGCGGCCACGTCGGGTTCGTTGCCGTAGGGCATGGACGGGACCATCGGCCCGCTCGTCGCACGCCTCAAGACCGCATCCGGGAACCGTGCGTGACGCCCGGAGAATGTTGTGGCTTCTTTGTGAAGAGGACCGCGGATCGTGCCTGCCGGACCCACGGCGACCTCGCTCCGGGACCACGGCCCCCGCCGGCCGCGCCCTAGTCCGTGTGCTGCAGGTAGCGCTCGAAGAAGGCGAGGATGCGCCGCCAGGTGTCCTCGGCCGCCTCGGGGTCGTGGCGGATGCGCATCAGGCGGGTCGACAGGCGGGTGACCGGTCCCGACTGCCCGTTCATGAAGCCGTGGGTGGCCTCCGGGTAGACGTGCACGTCGTGCGGCACCCCGAGGCCGTCGAGGGCCTGCTCCAGGCGCGCCGCGTGGCCCCGCAGCATCGGGTCGCGGCCGCCGAAGCTGGCCACCACCGGGCAGATGCCCTCGAGCGCCTGCTCGGCGTGGGGCGGCACGTGGCCGTAGTTCGGGGCCGCCGCGCCGTAGCCGCCCTTCGGCGCGTGCACGAGCGCCAGGCCGCCCCCCATGCAGAAGCCGACGACGCCGACGGCGCCGGTGCTGCGGGCATGGTCGGCCAGCCACTGCCGGGTGGCGTCGAGGACCCCGAGGGCCTCGCCGCGCCCCCTCGCCATGGCGGCCATGGTGGCGGCGATGCAGCGCGGCCGAGCCCCCCAGGAGTAGAGGTCGGGCGCCAGCGCCAGATACCCGGCGGCGGCCAGCCGATCGGCGTGGCCGCGCATCTCGGGGGTGAGCCCGAACAGCTCGTGGAGCACGAGCACGGCGGGCACGGTGCCGTCTCCGTCCGGCTCGGCCAGGTGACCGGTGACGGGGCCCAGGGGGGTGTCCACGGTGGCGTCGGCGATGGGCGGCATCTTGGCACGCGCGATCTTCCCGGGGCGGGGTATCCGCGTCCCGGTCCTTGCACTGTGTGTGAAATTGCACGTGCCGTTGTGCGGGTTGCCATGAAGAACCTCACGGAGCGTGCCGATAGCTCAGTCACGGGGAGGCAGGACGGTGACGCAGTGTTGGGGGTACGCAGCAGGGCGGGGTCGGTGAGCGAGACGGAAGCGGACCGCTCGCCGCAGGCCCCCGGGGCACCGGGGGCGGGGACCCGACCGACGGGGATCGGCCGGCGGGTGACGGCGCTGCTCGGGCAGGCGCTGGCCAGTGACGACGCCGAGAGCGGTGGTCTGCGGGCCGACGACGTCCTGGCCGATCCGGAGGGCGCCACCGTCGTGCTCGGCGCACCCGACAGCTGGGACAGCGCCCGCAACGCCGTCGTGCAGCGCTACGGGCGGGTCGGGGCGCTCCTCGTCGTGGGCCACGAGGACCGCTGGGCCCGCGCCCACGGCGACCAGCCGGCCACACCGGCGCCGGTCGAGTTCCTCCTCGACCACTTCACCGAGCTCGACGCACCGGCGATCGACGGGCTGCTGGCCGAGCTCGAGCGGGGCGAGGGCATGGACGTGGCGGACGAGGACACGTCGTCACGGCGGTGGCTGCACGCCACCTACGCGGTGGCCGAGCGCGACGGCAGCGACGAAGCGCACCGGCAGTACATGGCCGCCTTCGACCGGGTGATGCGCCGGGCCGGCGCCCTGCTCGCCTCCTGAGCGCCCCTACGATGCCGGGCGGAGGAGCCCGTGCCGGACATCGTCAACGCCGAGGTCGAGTCGTACGCGGAGGCGCACACGACTGCGCCGCCCCCGCATCTGGTCGCACTGGCGGAGCGCACCCGGGCCGAGCTCGCGGCGCCCGGGATGATGGTGGGCGCGGTGGAGGGGCGCTTCCTCGAACTGCTCGTCTTCGCCCTCGGCGCCAGGCGGGTGCTCGAGATCGGCACCTTCAGCGGGTACTCGGCCATCGCCATGGCGGCGGGGCTGGCCCCGGGCGGCACCCTCACCACGTGCGAGCTGAGCCCGGTCCATGCCGCCGTCGCCCGTGAGGCCATAGCCGCCAGCGGCTACGCGGACCGCGTCGAGGTGGTCGAAGGCCCGGCGCTCCAGACCGTCTCCGGCCTCGACGGGCCCTTCGACTTCGTCTTCATCGACGCCGACAAGGGCAACTACCTCGCCTACTACGAGGCGGTGCTGCCCAAGCTCGCGCCGCACGGTCTCATCGCCGCCGACAACACCTTGTGGAGCGGCAACGTGCTCGACCCGCGCGACCTGTCGGAGGACACCCAGGCCCTGCGGGCCTTCAACGACGTGCTGGCGGCCGACGAGCGGGTGGTGTGCGTGCAGCTGACGGTGCGCGACGGCGTGACCCTCGTGCGCCGGGCGCCCGGGCACTGACGGCCGTGCTCGACTACCACCTCCACCTGTGGCCCCACGGGCAGCAGGCCGAGGGGCCCACCCTCGAACAGGTGGCGGCCTACTGCGAAGCAGCCGGCCGCGAGGGCGTCACCGAGGTCGCGCTCACCGAGCACCTGTTCCGCTTCCGCCAGGCCGACCGCCTGCTGCGCGGCTTCTGGGCCGACGAGCCCGACCCCGCCCTCGCCTCCTCCATGGCCCGGTACTGGGACGACCACGTCGGCGCCGATCTCGACGCCTACGTATCGTGCGCGCTGGCGGCTAAGGACGCCGGGCTGCCCGTCGTGCTCGGGCTCGAGGTCGACTACTACCGCGACCGCATGGAGGAGGTGGCGGCGCTGCTCGAGGGCTACCCCTTCGACGTGCTCCTCGGATCGGTGCACTGGATCGGCACGTGGCGCTTCGACGACCTCGACGACGAGGTGTCGATGGCGCACTGGTCGACGCGGTCGGTCGACGAGGTATGGGACGCCTACACCGTGGCGCTCGAGGAGCTCGCCGCCACCGCCACCTGCGACGTGCTCGCCCATCCGGATCTCGTCAAGGTCATCGGCAAGCAGCCGGGTGCACCCGACGACTGGTGGGACCGCATGGTGGAGGCGGCGCGGTCATCGGGGATGGCCGCCGAGCTGTCGTCGGCCGGATGGCGCAAGCCGGTCGGTGAGCAGTACCCCGCCCTCGGCCTGTTGCAGCGCTTCGTCGCCGCCGGCGTGCCGCTCACCACCGCCTCCGACGCCCACCGGCTCGGGGACGTGGCCCAGCGCAGCACTGAGCTGCGCGGGCTGCTCCGGA
>DASRBM010000466.1:0-4703 GCA_035653635.1 Acidimicrobiales bacterium
GGCCGCCCGGGCGCATGAGCGCCTTCGCCACGAGGCCGGTCTCCCGTCGCGTGTAGAGGGCGCCGCCGCGCTGGCCGGCCAGTTCCTGCAGGGCCTCGCGGCAGAGCGCGGCGCAGCGGTCGGCGTCGTCACGGGTGGCCCGCCGGGCGCCCTCCACAGCGGTCTACGACTCGGGTTCGGCGCCCGACAGCAGCTGGTCGACCCGGCTCAGGATGGTGCGGCGGTGCCGGTGGGCGAGCTCGTGCTCGCGCACGGCGGTCAGCTCGGGCGCCGACAGGCCGCCCAGCCGCTGCACCACCTGCGAGGCCGACAGGCTGTCGTAGCCCGGGATGGCGAGGGCGTCCGACGCCATGGTGCCGTTGCTCGACGGCGCCGCGCCGGGGACGGAAGCCGGTTCCACTGCCGCTGCCGCCGCTACGGGCGCCGGCGAAGCGGCGGCCGCGGAGGGCGCCGGCGGATGGGGCGACACGACCGGCTCCGGTCCTTCCACCACCACCGGTGGGCGCTCGCCGGCGTCGGGGCGGCGAAGGAGGTTGCCGAGACCCGACTCGATCTGCTGGCGCCCCATCTGCACCGCGAACTGGCCGACGAGACGCGCCGTGCGCACCTGCCCCTCGACGCGGTGGCGGCCCTTGTCGACGAGCTTCGGGAATTCCTCGGCCGCCGTCAGCGCCAGGCCTGCCGGACCGAACACGAACAGGTCGAGCAGACGGTCCTTGGGCGACTTCTCCTCGTCGTGGGAGCCACCTGTCGTCGTACGGTCGTCGCTCACGGACCCTCCTCGCCGGGTCGTGGGTGCCGGCCTGGACCGCTCACACGCAGTCGCGGCACAGCATCTTGTCGGGGTCGGCCAGCTGGCTCGCGTTCTTCACCAGGAAGCACGACCGGCACACGAATTCGTCCGCCTGCTTGGGCAGGACGCGCTCGGAGCCCTCGCCCCGGTCGTCGGTCTCGGCGACCTCGTCGTCCTCGTCCTCTTCGTCCTCGACGACGAGGCGCTCCTTCAGGATCTCGTCCAGGCTGGCCTCGACGTCCTCGTCGTCGACGTCCTCGTCCTCGTCCTCGCCCTCTTCGGTGACGGTGGCGACGGGGGCCTCCTCGGCCTCCTCCTCTTCGTCCGCGACGACGTCGTCATCATCTTCGTCGTCGTCCACCGCGTCGGCGAGTTCGTCCTCGTCCTCGAGTTCGTCCTCGTCGAGCAGGTCGTCGTCGCTCAGATCCTCGAGGTCCTCGGTCTCGAGCTCCTCGGGTTCGTCGACTTCGTCCAGGTCTTCCGGCATCCACAGCCCTTCAGCAGGTCATCTGACGCCGGGGGAGCATATCGGCTCCGCTCACGGACCCGACCAAGGTTCCGGGCGCCGCGCGCGCCTGTGCCGGACGGGGCGTGCGTGCCGCGGCAGAGCGGTCGGCGAGGCCGCATGAGCGGGGGTTTTCCGCAGAGGATGTGCTGCCGGGCTGGAGCCGCCACCCCGTTCAACGGGGGGCGGTAGGGCCCGGGGACCTTTGGTGCCGTCTCCATCTCGCCGACGCCGACGAGCCGTTGGGACGTTCTCTACTCGGTCCCCTGGGCCACCCTCCGCCTCTCACAGCATCCCCCCCTCCGGCGCCGCCCCTACCGGTGCGGCCGGCGGAACGGGCATAGGGGCGTCTGGGACTGCGGTGCACACTACGCCTCTGCATCCCCCGCCCGTCAAGCGCATTTCACGCGCCCGTCACCAGGACCTTCTGACGTCATCCCTGGTCACGCCAGCGACATTCGGCGACGCAATTCTCACCGGTCCGCGCGGCCCGCGGCGAGGCCGGCCGCGGCCGGTGCCGGTCGGTTCAGCCGGGCGCGACGGGCTCCGGCGACGCGCCCTCCACAGCCGATCGGCGGGCCTCGGCGCGTCGTTCGGCGTCGAGGCGCTCGAGGTCGTACACGTCGTGGTCGACGAAGGACATCGCTTCGGCGAGCACGCGGTGACCGGCCTCCTCGGCGATGAGCCGGTGCATCTGCTGGGCCACGGCGCGGTAGGACGGGTGACCCTGCTGCCCAGAGCGCAGCTCCACCAGATGCATCGCCTCGCGCGCGTTCATCTGCATGACGTAGCGGACGCGGAACGCCAACGCGACCGCGTACGAAGCCTGGGCCGGGCAGGTGCTGCGCATGGCCGCGTGCAGCTCCGCCGAGCGAGCCAGCGACGCCGCGTACTCGGGGCCGACACCGGCCTCCTCCACCGCGGCGGGGACGTCGTAGCCGAGGTCGGTGGACAGCTCCTGCCACTCGATGGTGAGCATGCGGTGGCGCTGCAGGTCCCGGAAGGCGCCGTAGTCGGACACGATGTCGAACCGGTAGGAGGTGCGCTCGAGGGCGCGCCCCGGGCGGTGCCTGCGGTTGCTGCGCTCCCCCACGTAGGCCCTGGCCAGCGCCAGGCGGTCCTCGGTCCCGAGCCGGCGCACCCGCCGCAGCAGCTCGTCGTCGGGGAGTGCCGTGTGCGGATAGCACATGGCCGCCAGCACCTTGTCCTCCCCCTCGGGGTCGAACTCGACGAGCCGCACGCCCGGCGCCGTCCCCCCCGCCTCGGAGCGGTCCGGCCACAGGCGGCCGACCACCTCGTCGGTGGCGGCCGCGGTGGCGGCCAGGTACGAGGACCAGGCGCCGCCGCGCTCGGGACGGTCGACGCGCTGGAGGAACGACGGGATGACCTTGCGCAGCTCCTGGAGCATCATCTCCGCGTAGCGCCGGGCCTCGGGCAGCGGGTGGGACCGCATGCGCAGCAGGAGCATCTCGTAGCCCTGCCCCGTGCCGTAGATGCCGACGTTCGACAACGAGGCGGCCGGCAGCAGCCCCCGCAGGGCGTCGAGGGCCTTGGCCCGCACCGACTGGCGGTAGACGAAGTCGGAGTCACCCTGCTGCTGGGGGAACTGCGCCGTCACCCAGGCCTGCACCTGGGGCAGGAGGGACGCGTAGGTGTCGAACATGCGGTCCATGTCGCCCACGTAGCGGGCCCCGAGGGACGACTCGAGCACCTCGGGGTCGCGGTAGTAGCGGTAGTGCCCGCTCGCCAGCCGGCTGTCGTAGGCGATGTAGCGGGTCGACTGCTCCAAATAGGCCATGAGCCGGCCCCACTCGAGCACCTTCGTGAGCACGTTCGACGCCTGCTCGCAGGCGAGGTGCACGCCGCCGAGCTGCGCCACCGAGTCGTCGCCGTATTCGAAGAAGACCCGCTCGTAGAGCTCCTCGGCCCGGCGCAGGCCCACGGTGGCGTCGATCCCGGCGTCACCGCTCACGTCGAGATCGCCCACGAACTCGTCGAGGAACAGCCGGCGCAGCGACTTCGGCGAGCGGGAGTAGCGGGCGAACAGGGCGCCCTTCACAACCTCGGGCAGGTTCACGAGGGCGAACACAGGACCGTCGAGATTCGTGAAGTACCGACGCAGGATCTCTGCCTCGTCGTCGGTGAAGCGCTCCTCGGCGTAGGGCAACATGCCCGAGCAACACTACGGCCGGGCGTCGGCCCCGGTGGCGGATGCGGCGGGACCTGGCCCGTCGTCGATCGGCTCCTCCAGGGCCGGCCCGGCGGACGCCGCCACCACCCCCCGCTGCAGGCCCTCGGCCGCCTCGGCGGCCGCTCGGCGGGTGCCCGCCGACGGTGCCGCCAGGGCCAGTTGCCGCAGCAGGTCGATGAGCTGTTTGGCGTTGCGCACGAAGTCGCCCGGCGCCAGCTCGGCCCGCTCGAGGACCCGTTCCAGGCGCTCGCCCCGGGCCCACCGGTAGGCGACGTCCGCGAACCCGTCCTCCACCTCGCGGGTGCGGGGCAGGTGATGGGCGGCCTCGTCGTCGCGCAGGCGCTCGGCCAGTGCCGCGAGCCGGTGGAGGGGGCCGACCGCAGGCCGCGGCACGCGCACCTCGGGACGCCAGCGCGACCGCACCTCGAAGGTGCAGCCCGAGACCACGGCGGCGAGGGTGGGGGCGTCGAGCCCGTCGAGGATCTCCTCGCTCAGCGCCTCGGCCACGAGCAGATCGGACTCGTGGTACACCCGGGTGAGGAGCAGGCCCTGCTCGGTCAGGTGCCAGCGGTCCCGGTCGACGTACCCCCAGCGCTCGAGCAGGGCCAGCGTCCGGTCCAGCCGGCGCGACAGGGCGTCGTGGTGACGGCGGTCGAGGAACTGGGCGAAGGACCGGTCGAGGACGTAGTGGGCCTGGTCGGCCGGGTACCGGCGCACCAGGTTGACCGCCAGGTTGTAGGTGGGCCGGAACGACGACCGCAGCTCAGGGGCGGGCGAGGTGGCAAGGCGGGCGAGCTCCGCGGCCGACAGGTGCGCCGTCCACGGGACCACGGCGTGGCCCACGGTGTCGAGGCCGCGGCGCCCCGCTCGACCGGTCATCTGCGCGTACTCACCGGAGGTGAGCCCGCTGCGGCCGGCGTCGCGCACCTTGGTGAGGCGCTCGACGACCACAGATCGGGCCGGCATGTTGATACCGAGCGCCAGCGTCTCGGTGGCGAAGACGACGCGCAGGAGCCCTGCCGCGAAGCAGTCCTCGACCGTCTCCCGGAAGGCCGGGATGAGCCCGGCGTGGTGGCTGGCGAGGCCCGCCTCGAGCCCGGCCAGCCAGGGGCCGTAGCCGAGCACCCGCAGCTCGTCGTCGGGGAGCGTCTCGGTGTGCGCCTCGCACCGGCGGCGGATCTCCCGGCGTTCCTCGGCCGTGGTGAGGCGCAGCC
>DASRBM010000467.1:0-4419 GCA_035653635.1 Acidimicrobiales bacterium
ATCGCCATGGCGGGTCTCCAGGGCGTCTCCTACCTCCGCACGACCCGCGGCGCCTACCCCGTGCTCTACCGACCCGACGAGTCATTCCCGATCGGTGGAGCCAAGGTTCTCAAGTCCTCGGGAGCCGACGAGGTCTGCCTCGTCGGGGCGGGGGTCACGGTCCACGAGTGCCTCACCGCGGCGGAACGGCTGGGTGCCCGCGGCATCGCCTCCAGGGTCGTAGACGCCTACTCGATCAAGCCCATGGACGGCGCCACCGTGCTCGAGGCATCCGAGACGACAAGCGGCCGGTTCGTAGTGGTGGAGGACCATCGGCCCGAAGGGGGGCTCGGTGCTGCACTGCGTGGGGTCCTCTCGGCCGGCGGCGCGTCGTCCACCGAGGTTGCCCACCTGGCGGTACGAAAGCTCCCCATGTCGGGAACCAGCGCAGAACTGCTCGATTTCGAGGGCATCTCGGCTGTCCACATCGAGGAGGCGGCCCGGGCTCTGGTCGGAGGAGGCAGGTAGATGCAGTCGACAGAGACGCTAGAAGCAGTCGAAGTGCAGGAGCCAGGGCTGAGCAGCTATCGCTTCGAAGAACTCGGCATCGACGCCAAGGATGCAGCTGACTGGAGCGATGTCGGGTTCGGCCCGTTCGAGGCCGCCCTGGCACATGGCGACGGTTTCACGCCCTCGATCATCGAGCACTACCGCCACCAGCTCGAGCGCATCGCCCGCTCGTGGGCCGAAGTCGGTCTCGACTGCGCCGAGGGGCTCCAGTGGCATCGAGCCGGCTTTGCCGCCAAGGAAGCGGCCAGTTGGCGTGCACAGGGAGTGGACGTGGAGACCGCCCGGGCCCGCCGCGCTGGCTACGTGCATGCTCCTCGAGGAGCCGCATCAGTTGACCGACCGACTCACCGCACGTCGTAGGAGAAAGGAGAACTCACCATGCCAGAGACCATGGAAGCAGGCCCGAGCGTTTATCCACCGGGCACACCGGAGATCGGACAGCGCAGAAAGGAACTCGCACCCCAGATCCACGAGGCCTTTGTGAAGTTCAGCCGGGCGGTCTTCAGCCCGGGTGCCTTGCCCGAGAAGACCAAGCAGCTGATCGCGGTGGCAGTGGCGCATACCACCCAGTGCCCCTACTGCATCGCCGGCCACACACAGCTGGCGCGGCGCAAGGGCGCGAGTGACCAAGAGATTATGGAGGCCATCTGGGTCGCCGCTGAGATGCGGGCCGGTGGAGCGTATGCCCACTCGACAATTGCGCTGCACGCACTCGCCGATGGCCACAACGGCCACGGCCACTAGCAACGGGCCAGGCCCCAGGCCGAGTAGAGGCCGCACCAAGAGGAGGTGCGCCAAGTGAGCTACGTCGATCCGGATCACCAAGAGACCCAGGAGTGGATCGACTCATTGGAGTCCGTGATTGCAGGCGAAGGTCGCCAGCGCGCCTCGCACCTCCTCGGGCGCGTCGTCGACCACGCCATCCGACGCGGGATTGCTGTCGAGTCGTCGCTAATCACCGACTACTGCAACACCATCGCACCGGGGAGTGAGCCGCCGTTCCCCGGGGACGAGGCAATCGAAGCTCGCATTCGCCACTTCGTGCGCTGGAACGCGGCCGTCATGGTGGCCCGGGCAAATCGCCGGGCCGACGGCATTGGGGGGCACCTCGCCACCTACGCCTCGGCCGCCACGCTCTACGAGGTCGGCTTCAATCACTTCTTTCGAGGAAAGACCGACGCGAGCGTCGGGGACCAGGTGTTCTTCCAGGGACATGCCGCTCCGGGCTTCTATGCCCGGGCCTTCCTGGAAGGACGGCTGAACGAACAGCAGCTCGACGGCTTTCGCCGGGAGCTGGGTGGGGGGATGCCCTCCTACCCGCACCCGAGGCGATGCGACTTCTGGGAGTTCCCCACGGTGTCGATGGGTCTCGGCCCCATCACCGCTGCCTATCAGGCCCGCTTCAACCGCTACCTAGCCGATCGAGGCATCGTCGACACCTCACAGGCTCGGGTCTGGTCGTTCGCGGGTGACGGCGAGATGGACGAGCCCGAGAGCCTCGCTGCCATCGCGCTCGCCGGACGTGAGCACCTCGACAACCTGGTCATGGTCGTGAACTGCAACCTGCAGCGCCTGGACGGCCCGGTGCGGGGCAACGGCAAGGTGATCCAGGAGCTGGAGGCGGTCCTGCGCGGGGCGGGGTGGAACGTGATCAAGCTGGTGTGGGGACGAGAGTGGGACCCGCTGCTCGACGCCGACGTCGACGGGTTGCTCCTCGACAAGATGAACCACACACTCGACGGCGAGTACCAGAAGTTCCGGGTGGAAGGAGGCCCCTACATCCGCGAGCATTTCTTCGGGCCCGATCCGCGGCTCGGGAGCATGGTCGAGCACCTGAGCGACGACGACCTGCGAAAGCTGCGCCGGGGCGGGCACGATCCCGTCAAGGTCTACGCCGCCTACCGCGCCGGGCTGGAGCACCGGGGGGCTCCCACCGCCATCCTGGCCAAGACCGTCAAGGGCTGGGCGCTCGGGCCAGACATCGAGGCCAGGAATGCCACCCACCAGATAAAGAAGATGACCGAGGCGGAGCTACGCACGTTCCGGGACCGCCTCGATCTCCCCATCTCCGACGCCCAGCTCTCCGAGGATCTTCCTCCATACGCCCATCCGGGGGAGGATTCACCCGAGTTCGAGTACCTCCTCGAAAGACGGCGCGTGCTGGGTGGCCAGCTGCCGATGCGAATGGTGCGGCCCCGCCCCATCGCCCTGCCCACGCCTGCCGCCTACGACGAGCTGCTGGCCGGAACGGGGGAGAAGGTGGCGGCATCGACGACCGGTGCCTTCACCCGCCTGCTGCGCAACCTGCTGCGCGACCCGGGGATCGGCAAGCGGATCGTCCCCATCATCCCCGACGAGGCCCGCACCTTCGGCATCGACGGCCTGTTTCGCCAGGTGAAGATCTACGCCCCCGGCGGCCAGCGCTACGAACCCGTCGATGCTGGGCTGTTGCTCAGCTACCAGGAGGCCGCCGACGGCCAGATCCTCGAAGAGGGGATCACCGAGGCCGGGTCGATGGCCTCGTTCATGGCGGCCGCGACCTCGTATGCGACCTGGCGCGAGCCGGCGATCCCCTTCTTCGTCTACTACTCGATGTTCGGCTTCCATCGCTTCGGCGACCTGTTGTGGGCCACCGGTGACGCCCGAGCCCGGGGGTTCCTGCTGGCGGCCACGGCCGGGCGCACCACGTTGCAGGGCGAGGGCCTCCAGCACTGCGACGGCCACAGCCTCCTCTTCGCCAGCGCCATCCCCAATGTGCGTGCCTACGACCCCGCCTTCGCCTACGAGATGGCGGTGATCATTCGCGACGGGCTCGATCGCATGTACGGACGCGATCCCGAGGACCTCCTCTACTACCTGACGCTGTACAACGAGCCCTACCACCAGCCCGCCATGCCGCCGGGTGTGGAGGAGGGGATCGTGGCCGGGCTCTACCGCTACCAGGACGCCCCCGACGACGCGGCCCACCGCGCCCTGGTCCTGGCGAGCGGCACGGCCATGCTGGCGGCTCTCGAGGCCGCCCGGGAGCTCCATGACCGCTATGACGTCGGTGCGGAGGTCTGGAGCGCGACCAGCTACAAGGCGCTTCGTGACGACGCCCTGTCGGCAGAACGCTGGACGCGCCTGCACCCAACCGAGCCGCCGAGAGTCCCCTACCTCCAGCGGGTCCTCGGGGAGCGCGAGGGACCGGTGGTGGCGGTGAGCGACCACCTGAAGCTCGTGGCGGACCAGGTCGGGCGCTTCATGCCCCAGCCATTCGTGCCTCTCGGGACCGACGGGTTCGGACTGTCGGACACGCGTGCCGCCCTGCGCCGTCATTTCGAGATCGACGCCGCCCACATCGTGATGGCCGTGCTCTGGGGATTGTTCGAAAAGGGGGAGATCAAGGCTGAGACGGTGGTGGACGCGGGCCGCCATTACGGCATCGACACCGAAGCCGAGGACCCCCGCGAGACGTGAGGCAGGGCAGTCCCAAGATGGACCGTACCGCTGCCCTGACGGAGGAGAAGATGAGCACACAGATCGGGATCAACGGATATGGCCGGATCGGCAGACTGCTCCACCGCATTCTGCTTCAAAGGGGGCACGACAAAGGCATCACCGTCGGCGCCATCAACGATCCAGGTGCAGATGCCGCGACGTTGGCCTTTCTCCTCGAGCACGACTCGGTATACGGCCCGCTGCCCCAGCACGTCGAGAGCACAGAGCGGTCGATCTCCGTCGACGGGCAGCGGGTCCCGGTCCACGCGTGTGCCGACCCAGATCGGATTCCATGGGACGACGATGGCATCGAGGTCGTAGTGGAGAGCAGCGGTCGCTTCACCACCCGGGACGAAGCAGCGGCCCACCTCGGCGGGAGCGTACGCCACG